>NZ_JBVIIT010000028.1:0-140629 GCF_055569615.1 Streptomyces sp. NPDC031379
GGCTGCTCGGCGGTGCCCTCCGAGCGCGGGAAGAACTCGTACCAGGAGCCGTACAGGGCGCGTTCCCGCTCGACCAGCAGCGGCATCGGATCGGACTCGGTGACCAGCTCCCGCAGCGGATACCGGGCGAGGACCGCCTCCACCTCCGGGGCCAGCGCCGCCGCGAGGCGCCAGGCGGCCGGCCGGTTCTTGTCGCGCAGGGCCGCCACCGCGTCCCGCACGACCGGCCGTCGCCCCTCCGGGACTCCGGCGGCCGCACGCTCGTAGAGCAGGGCGCCCTCCGTGAGGACCAGGTCCGTGTCGATGCCCGCCGGGATCTTGATCCGGGCGTGGTGCCGCCAGGTGGTGAGCGGGTCGGACCAGGCCTGCACCGTGTAGGTCCAGCGGCCGGGTTCGCCCGCGGTGACGGTGGCGCCCCAGCGGTCGGTGCCCGGGGCGAGTTCCCGCATCGGCGTCCAGGGGCCGGGCCGGCCCGCCGGATCCCGCAGCACCACGTTCGCCGCGACGGCGTCGTGCCCCTCCCGGAACACGGTGGCGGACACCTCGAACGACTCACCGGTCACCGCTTTGGCGGGCCTGCGCCCGTGCTGGACCACGGGGCGTACGTCGAGGACGGGGATGCGGCCGAGCGTGACGGAGGTGTCCGGGGAGGACCGCTCCGCGGCGGGGGGCGGGCCGGGAACGCCGGCGGCGGGCTGCACCGGTTTCGAGCCCGTTGTCTTCTGTGCCGCTGCCTTGGCCTTGCTGCTTGTCGGGGGTGCTGACGAGTGGTGCGTGGCGGGCATGACCGCTCCTGTCCGCGTCAACGAGGGTGTGGGCGGATGGCTGTGGGGAGGTGGGTCCTGCGGAGGTGCTGGGCTACGCCTGTGGGGTGTGTACCGGAGGAGCCTTCCCACCCTTTTCGGGTGGGCAATCCGGCACTTTGTTAACTACTCACGCGTACGTCCACACACAAGACCGGCCTCTTTTCCGGAGTTCCCGCCGACCGCGTCTTCACGCCGGGGCAACGGCCTTATGATCGACGCCCAAGTGCCGGAACGAGCGCGACGAGGGGGCCAGGGCATGGAGCCGTATGGAGGGGCAGCCTTAGGGGAGGCCGCCGAGGAGCTGGAGTTCCTCGTGGCGGACGACGGCCCGGGAGACGTGCGGGACAAGTCGTTCGGATCGCGCCGTGGCGACGGCGAGGGCCGGGTGAGTCGGCGAACCTTCAAACCGGCCGACCTGAACGCCCAGTTGGCCCGCACGCTCAGCGGACTCCGGGACGCCTTCGACGGGCTCCAGACGGCCGGCCCCGACGGCTGGGCCATCTCCGAGGTGCAGGTGTCCTGCCAGCTCACGGCTTCCGGTCAGGTCGTCGTCGTAGGCGTCGGGGGGCAAGCACAGCGCAGTGGGGCCATCCAGCTGACGCTGCGGCCGGCCGGCGGTGAGCGCTAACGGGGGCGGACCGGGCGGGAGCGCACAGCGGTTCCGTGCGCTGCTGGTGGGCGTGGACCAGTATCGCTTCTTCCGGTCGATGCCGTTCATCACCACGGAACTACGCGCGCTGGCCGAGGCGTTGGAGGGATCCGGATACCAGGAGGCGAACGTCCTGGAGGCCGGGGACCTGCACGTGCAGGCGATCGAGGAGGAGATCGAGCGGTTCGTCCGCGAGGCCGCGCCCGGTGACCATCTCCTGCTGCTGCTGTCCGGGCACGGCCTGCACGCCGACGGATCGGACTTCCTCGTCACCGGGCCGGCCCGGCGCGACTCCCTGCGCTTCCGGAGCCACTGCCTGCGGATCGAGTTCGGTGCGTTCCTCATGGAGTCGGACGCCGCGCAGCTCGTCGTGGCCGTCGACGCCTGCCGGGACCCCATCGAGGCGCTGACGAAATCCGCGGGCGATCCGCGGGACTGGGGCAAGGGCGACACCGGCTACGGCGGCCACGTCGATCCCTGGCGGCCCCGGTACGCGCATGTGTACGCCTGTGCCCGCTACGGCAGGGCGGGCTTCGGCTACGAGAACGAGCCGTCCGCCGAGGGCGCGCTCCCCGGCAAGGACGAGACCAGCGGCTTCTCGTACTTCACCAAGGCCCTCACCGAACTCACGGGTGACGTATCGGCGCCCGGCACGCTGCACGCGCTGGAACCGCTCCTCGACTCCAGGGTCCGTAAGATCGCCCGGGAGGACCGGGGCCCCTCCGACCAGTGCGTCCAGATCACCTACGCCACCGGCACGGACGGCCTGCTGCTGTTCCCCCACCACGGAGCCGCAGCCGGGCGCCGGGCCGGGGAGCACCCCTGGCAGCAGATGGCCGCCGAACACGAGGCATGGCGCCGGGTGCGGCCCGAGAAACTCACCGAGGCCGAGAAGGACACGGCCGTGGACCAGGTGCGGGACGCGGTCGTCCGGCTCGTGGGGCTGTGGGGGCACGACACCGACGACGCGAACGCGTGGCTGGCCGCGCACGGGGACATCTGGCGGCCCGCGGAGAGCGAGAGCCGCATGGAGCGCTGCGTGGAGATGATGCTGCGCAACGCCGCGGGCCCCGCACCCGATCTCAGCCTCACCGAGGCGGCCCTGCTCGTCCTCGGCCCCTTCCTCTACACCGCCTACGGCACCCGGCTCGCCCACCTGGCCCGGCCCGTCCGCCCGTGGACCCTGGAGGACGGGCCGCCCGCCGACGAAAGCTGCGATTTCGCCACCCGCGCGGCCTTCGAACGGTACTGCGCCACGCACCAGGCACTGCGGGACCGCGAGCGACGCGCCCGGCAGCGAGGCCGGGACGCCGAGGCCCGCGCCGTCGCCTGGTGGCTGGCCCGCCAGTGGCTGCTGCGGCTGCCCGGGGCACGACAGGCCGTACGGCGTTCCGGCCTCGCCGGCCTGGAACAGCGGCCCGAGGAAGAGGAGTTCGCACCGCAGCTCGTCCGTCAGGTACTCAGCCCCGCCTGGCTGCGGCGGCTGACCGAACTCATCGGCCTGGACCTGGAGCACGGGCCGACATGGGAGCCGGACACCGTCGCCGCCACCCAGGCCGCCGAACACACCGTCGACTGGAACAGGATCGGCACCCTGCTCACGGTCGCCCACCACATGGCCGTCGACCCGGTGCTGCTGCCCTCCCTGGTCGCCGAGCACCTCGGCATCAGCGATCCCGTCGACGGCACGGCCTTCCGGGAAGCGCTGCGCGGGCTCACCTGGCAGCCCGCCGAACCACGCCGGGTGCTGTCCGCCGAGTGCCCGCACCAGGCCGTCGAACTCGCCCTGCGCCAGCACACCGAGTCCCTCGACCGCACGGTGCACGCCGTGCTGGGGCGTCCCGGGGGCGAACGCGCCGCCGCCTGGGGCACTCCGGCCGGCTTCGGCGCGGGCCGGGTCATGCCCGCCACCGACGACGAGGGCAAACCCCGCTACGAGGCGGCCGACGTACGCTTCCGGCTCGACGGCGACCGCGTCCGGGACCTGCTCATGGGGGAGCAGCTCTACCGGGACCGTACCCTCGCCCTGCGCGAGCTGTACCAGAACGCCCTGGACGCCTGCCGCTACCGGCGGGCCCGCACCGAGCTGTGGAACCGCCACAACCCCGACGAGTACGACGACTGGCGGGGCCGGATCGTCTTCACCCAGGGAGCGGAGAACGGCCGCCCCTTCATCGAGTGCCGCGACAACGGCATCGGCATGGGCCGCCGTGAACTACGCAGGCTGTTCGCCTTCGCGGGCAGCCGGTTCGTGGAGGAACGCGAATTCCTGGCCGAGTGGGCCGAGTGGGACAAGGAGGGGATCCCCTTCCAACCCAACAGCCGGTTCGGTGTCGGCGTGCTCAGCTATTTCATGCTCGCCGACGAGATCCAGGTGACGACCAGCAGGCTGGACAAGCACATGCGGACCGAGGAGCGGCTGATCGTCCACATCGACGGCCCCGGCGCGTTGTTCCGCATCCAGTCCAAGCCGTCGGTGCTGAACTCGGGCACCAAGGTCCGGCTGTATCTGCGCAACCCCGACGAGAAGATCTCCTGCGGTGAGGTGCTGCGGCGCAACCTGTGGGTGTCGGACTTCTCGGTGCGGGTGGAGGAGGAGGGCAAGGAGCCGCTGGCCTGGGAGCCGGGCACGCTCTCGGCATATGTCGGCCCCGACTCCGCGGACGACCCGGGCGGAGCATGGCCGTCCCGGGACGGTGAGCCCGTCCCGGCCCAGGACGCCGGGGACGGCGTCTGGTGGTGCCCCGGCCGAGGGGCGGTCCTGGCCGACGGGCTGTGGGCCGGGGAGGCCCGCTTCGGCGCCGTGGTCAACCTGACCGGCGACCACGCTCCCCGGCTGAGCCTGGACCGGTCGGTCATGATGGACGATCACGAAGAGCACGTGGCAGGGCTGCTCACCGACAAGATCCCCGTACTGTTCGACGAGGGCGGGCAGGTGCTGTCGCTGGAGTGGCTGCGCGCCCTGGTGACCGGCGCATGGCCGGCGGACGGCCGGAGCCTGACACGCCCTCCCCTCGCCACGGAACGGCGGCCCGGAAAACAGGGGCGGCTCGCCGACCGGATCGCCGACTGCGCCGTGGCCCTCGGACACCGATTCCCCGTCCGCACCCGCAGCGGTGAGACGCTCTCCGCGGATGCCGCGGTCGTGGGATGCTGTCCCGCCGACCAGGAACTGGTCGACCGGGTCAGGTCGACCGGCACCTTCGCGGTGATCAACCAGGGCGTCAGCGTGCTCAGCGAATGGCGGGCGAGAGTCTGGGCCGCCGGCACTCCGGCGACCGGAGTGCTCCCCCGTTCCTCGATGCCTGTCGCGCGCCCCACGGACGAGATGCTGCTGGAAGCGGTACCGAGAGGTGACCGGCCGTTGCCGCTGGGCGTGCTCCTCAGCAGTGCGGAAAGGACCGGGCAGACCCTGGCGGACGTGGCCGACCGCTTCCGGGACTTCCGTCTGGTGCCGCCCGACGAGACCGTTCTGCAGCGGACGGCCGATCTCCTCGCCGACGAAGCCGGGTCCTCACCGGACCAGTTGATGCAGCTGGTCAGCCGGGACGGCGACGGCCTGGGCCCCTGGCTCGAACATGGGGAAGAGGTGCCCGTCGCACGGCTGAGCCGGGGCGGGCGCGATCCGCACGCCACCGCGGCCCTGCTCGCCTCGCTGGGATTCCGGGTGCCGGACGACGGAGAACTGAGCGCTCCCCTGGCCATCGACTGGCCACCGGAACCCAGGCACCTGCCCACCCTCGTGCTGCGCGAGCACCTCGATCCGAACCGGGCCGAGCTTCCCCGGGACCGCGCGGTGCCGCCGGCTCATCTCGTCGTCGCCGCCGGTGCGTTCCCCGGACAGCCGGACCGGATCACCGCCACGCTCGCCGAGGCCGGACACCGGCTTCCTCCGCGCCCCGTGCCCCCGCTGGCCGACCCCGTCGACCTCGCGCTCGTCAGCACGGACGGCGATGGTCGGCCGCCCTGGCGCCCCGCCGACCGCGCCGTACCGCTGCACCACCTGCTGACCGTCTCCCAGCGCCACTACGTCGGCATCGAAGAACTGGTGCGGAGACTGGTCGCGCTCGAGATGCCACCGCCTCAGCTGCCCGCCGACGTGGACATCCCCCCGCTCACGCGTCTCGCGAACGCCACCATGTACCAGTACCCGGGCAGCTGGTACGAGAAGAACCGCGTACGGCCCGCCACGATCGTGGAACTGGCCGAGGAGCAGGATCTGCCGGATCCGGAGGTGGCGCGACGGCTGGCCGAACTCGGCTATGCCCTGCACAGCCTGGACGAGCACCCGCTCCGTCCCCGGTGCTATGACGACCTGCTCCTGATGAGCCGGGACCAGGACGGCGAGGAACCCTGGCTGGACGCGGAGCGCCCGGTCCCCTGGCACCACGTCGTGCGGGCCGCGCACGAGCGCAGGGTCACTCACGACGAGGTCGTGGGGATCCTGGTCCGTTACGGCTACCGCACCGCCGCGGAACCGCCCGCCGGGGACTGGCAGCGCGGCGACGAGCCGGCCCTGCTCCGCACCAGCTACGCGCGGGCGGGCGACACCTGGCTCCGGGCGGCCGAAACCGTTCCCCTCACCCACATCCTCCGTACCGCCCACCGTCTGGGCCGTACCGCCTCCGAGGTGGCACACCGCCTCGGCGAGTTCGGACACACTCTTCCCGACGACGTGGAATTCACGGATCCCGCCACACCCTGAGGAGGTCCCCACCGACGCCCGGGTAACCACTACCGTCGAGGGTGACGACGAGACGTACAGCGCCGTGCGTCTCACCCCGCAACGCGTCGAGGTGGCATGTGAAGGCGATCCGTCGGTTCACCGT
Source organism: Streptomyces sp. NPDC031379 (assembly GCF_055569615.1). Taxonomy (NCBI): domain Bacteria; kingdom Bacillati; phylum Actinomycetota; class Actinomycetes; order Kitasatosporales; family Streptomycetaceae; genus Streptomyces; species Streptomyces sp. NPDC031379. The sequence continues at coordinate 6,285 of NZ_JBVIIT010000028.1, forward strand.
CCGTCCCGTTCTCCCCGCCCCCCTCCGGCCGCTGAGCGACCTCGCGCGGAATCTGCGCTGGTCCTGGCATGCGGAAACACGCGACCTGTTCCAGTCCGTCGACCCCGAGGCCTGGGCCGCCGCCGCGGGAGACCCGGTGCGGCTGCTGGGCACCGTGCGTCCGGCGCGGCTCGCCGAGCTGGCCGCCGACCGCCGGTTCCGGCGCCGGCTGACCGCGGTCGCCGACGACCTGGACGACTATCTGACCGGTGACCGCTGGTACCAGACCCAGGCCGACGGCCTGCCCGCCGCCGTCGCCTACTTCTCCCCGGAGTTCGGCATCACGGCCGCGCTGCCCCAGTACTCCGGCGGCCTGGGCATCCTCGCCGGCGACCATCTGAAGGCGGCCAGCGATCTGGGCGTGCCGCTGATCGGGGTGGGACTGCTGTACCGGCACGGGTACTTCCGGCAGAGCCTGTCCCGCGACGGCTGGCAGCAGGAGCACTATCCGGTGCTCGACCCCAACGAGCTGCCGGTCACCCAGCTGAAGGACTCCGACGGCTCCCCGGCGCAGGTCTCCCTCGCCCTGCCCGGTGGCAAGGCGCTGCACGCCCGGATCTGGCTGGCGCAGGTGGGCCGGGTGCCGCTGCTGATGCTCGACTCGGACGTGGAGGAGAACGACCTCGGCGAACGCGGGGTCACCGACCGGCTCTACGGCGGCGGCAGCGAACACCGGCTGCTGCAGGAGATGCTGCTCGGTATAGGAGGTGTCCGGGCGGTGCGGACGTACTGCCGGCTCACCGGGCACCCGGAGCCGGAGGTGTTCCACACCAACGAGGGCCACGCGGGCTTCCTCGGGCTCGAGCGGATCGCCGAACTGTGCGTGGACGGCACAAACTTCGACTCGGCACTGGAGGCCGTGCGCGGCGGGACGGTGTTCACCACGCACACCCCGGTCCCGGCCGGGATCGACCGCTTCGACCGGGAGCTGGTCGCCCGGCACTTCGGGGCGGACGCCGAACTTCCGGGCATCGACGTGCACCGGATCCTGGCGCTGGGCATGGAGACGTACCCGGGCGGCGAGCCGAACCTGTTCAACATGGCCGTGATGGGGCTCAGGCTGGCCCAGCGGGCCAACGGGGTGTCGCTGCTGCACGGACGGGTCAGCCGGGAGATGTTCGCCGGGCTGTGGCCGGGATTCGACGCCGAGGAGGTGCCGATCACCTCCGTGACCAACGGGGTGCACGCGCCGACCTGGGTGGCGCCGGAGGTGCTGCGGCTCGGTGCCCGGCAGGTCGGCGTCCAGCGGGCCGAGGACGCGCTGAGCGCCGGCGGCTCCGACCGCTGGGACTCGGTCGCGGACATCCCGGACCAGGAGATCTGGGAGCTGCGCCGCACCCTGCGCGAGCAGCTGGTGCTGGAGGTGCGGCGGCGGCTGCGCGCCTCCTGGCGGCAACGGGGCGCGGGGGACGCCGAGTTGGGGTGGATCGACGGGGTTCTCGACCCGGACGTCCTGACGATCGGGTTCGCCCGGCGCGTGCCGTCGTACAAGCGGCTGACGCTGATGCTGCGGGACCGGGACCGGTTGATGGAGCTGCTGCTGCATCCGGAGCGGCCGCTGCAGATCGTCGTCGCGGGGAAGGCGCATCCGGCGGACGACGGCGGCAAGCGTCTCGTCCAGGAACTGGTGCGGTTCGCGGACGACCCGCGGGTGCGGCACCGGATCGTCTTCCTGCCGGACTACGGCATGGGGATGGCGCAGAAGCTCTACCCGGGCTGCGACGTCTGGCTGAACAACCCCCTGCGCCCGCTGGAGGCGTGCGGCACCTCCGGGATGAAGGCGGCCCTCAACGGATGCCTCAACCTCTCGGTGCTCGACGGCTGGTGGGACGAGTGGTTCCGGCCCGACTTCGGCTGGGCCGTCCCGACCGCGGACGGCGCGGGCACCGACCCCGACCGCCGGGACGACATCGAGGCGGCGGCCCTGTACGACCTGCTGGAGCAGCGGGTGACCCCGCGCTTCTACGAGCGCGGGCGGGGCGCACTGCCCGACCGGTGGATCCAGATGGTCCGGCAGACCCTCACCCTGCTCGGGCCGAAGGTGCTGGCCGGGCGGATGGTCCGGGAGTACGTCGAGCGGCTCTACGGCCCCGCCGCCCAGGCCCACCGCGCGCTGACCCCGGACACCGCGCGGGACCTGGCCCATTGGAAGGCCCGGGTGCGGGGCGCCTGGCACGGGGTGAGCGTCGACCATGTGGAGACCACCGCGACGACGGCCACCGCGGAACTGGGCACGACCGTGTCGCTGCGGGTCCGGGTGGGGCTCGGCGAGCTGACCCCGGACGATGTGGAGGTGCAGGTGGTGTCCGGCCGGGTGGACGCGGAGGACCGCATCACGGACGCCACGATCGTCCCGCTGAAGCCGACCGCCGCCCCCGACCTGGAGGGCCGCCTGCTCTACGAAGGCCCCCTGTCCCTGGACCGCACCGGCCCCTACGGCTACACGGTCCGCATCCTCCCCACCCACCGCCTCCTCGCCTCGAGCGCGGAACTGGGCCTGCTGGCGGTGCCGTCGGAGGACGTGGTGGACGGGGCGGGGGTGCTGCTGCGGTGAGGCGCGGCGGGTGAGGCCCTCTCACGGCGGCTGCCGCGAACCGGTGCCGGGTCACGCCTCCGAGAGGTGCTCGCACAGTTTTCTCAGGACCGTTCCGCAGCGGCGGGCGTAGGCGTGTTGGAGGCCGCGGGTGGCCGGGCCGCCCGCGCGGGCGTACCACTTGGCCGGCTTGCTGAAGGCCGCGACCGTGAGCCATACCGTGCCGTCGCCGGTGCGGTCGACGACGAAGGCCTCCTCGCCGCACTCGGGGTGGCCTTCCAGGGTGCCGTAGGCCCAGCCGGCCCGGCGGGTTTCCTCCACCGTCCAGATGATGCGGCAGGGGGCCTTGACGAGGGCGGCCAGGGTGACCGTGACATCGACGCCGGGGGCCGCGCGCTCGGCGCCGGCGTCGATGCCCACGCCCAGCGCGCGGTGCATCTCCCAGGTCAGGACCGCCTCGGCGGCCCGCCGGAAGACCTCCTGGCCCTCGCCGAGGCGGGTGCGCACCAGCATCGGGCGGAAGCCGGGAGGGCAGAAGGTGAGGTCGTCGCGGGTCGCGCCGACCGGTTCGTAGGTGAAGGGCGCCGAGGACATGGGTCACAAGCGTAGGGCGGTACCCGGGAGGGCTGACTCCCGGGTACCGCCCAAGCTCGAGCCGGTGAGGACTAGCTGACGTTGACCGCCGACCAGGCCGCCGCCACCGCCTTGTACTCGGTGCTGGTGGAGCCGTACAGCGCGGACGCCGCGTTCAGGGTCGCCGTGCGGGCGGCCTTGTAGTTGGTCGTCGACGTCATGTAGGTCGTCAGCGCCTTGTACCAGATCTGCAGCGCCTTGGCGCGGCCGATGCCGGTGACCGTGGAGCCGTTGTACGTCGGCGAGTTGTAGGACACGCCGTTGATCGTCTTCGCGCCGCTGCCCTCGGACAGCAGGTAGAAGAAGTGGTTGGCGACACCGGACGAGTAGTGCACGTCCTTGTTGCCGACGGTGGAGGACCAGTTGTCCGCCGAGCCGCCGTCCTTGCTGGGCTTGTCCATGTAGCGCAGCGGGGTGCCGTCGCCGTTGATGTCGATCTCCTCGCCGATGAGGTAGTCACCGACGTCGTTGGAGTTGCCCGCGAAGAACTCCACACCCGTGCCGAAGATGTCCGAGGTGGCCTCGTTCAGGCCGCCGGACTCGCCCGAGTAGTTCAGGCCGGCGGTGTTGGAGGTGACGCCGTGGCTCATCTCGTGGCCGGCCACGTCCAGCGAGGTGAGGGGGTTCACGTTGCCCTCGCCGTCGCCGTACGTCATGCAGAAGCAGCTGTCGTCCCAGAACGCGTTGACGTAGGCGTTGCCGTAGTGCACGCGGGAGTAGGCGGCCTTGCCGTCGTTCTTGATGCCGCTGCGGCCGAACGTGGACTTGTAGAAGTCCCAGGTCACCTGCGCGCCGTAGGCGGCGTCGACGGCCGCGGTCTGGTCCGCGGTGGAGCTGGAGGCGGCACCGGTGCCCCAGGTGTCGTCCGCGTCGGTGAACAGGGTGCCGGCCGTGGAGCTGGTGCCGTGGGCCTTGTTGTACGTCTTGTGGCCGCCGCGCGTGGTGTCGTACAGCTGGTACGTCGTGCCCGACTTGTAGGTGTTCAGGGTGACCGTGCCGGAGTACAGGCTCTTGCCCGTGCCGGTCTCGATGCCCTGGTACTCGTAGAGCTTCTTGCCGGTGGCGGCGTCGGTGATGACGTGCAGCTGGTTCGGGGTGCCGTCGTCCTGGAAGCCGCCGACGATCGTCTCGAAGGCGAGGACGGGCTTGCCGGAGCCGGCCCAGATCACCTTGCGGGCGCCGTCCGCGGTGGTCTTGGCGGAGCCGAGGGTCTTGGCGGCGGACACCGCCTGCTTCTCGGCCTTGGCGGCGGTGATCTGCGGCTTGAGCGAGGCCACCTTGACGGCCGCCTTGGCCGCCTTGGTGACGCCCTCGGTCTTGCCCGACTTGGCGGTGTGGACGATCAGGTCGCCGCCGAGCACCGGGAGGCCCGCGTAGGTGCGCTCGTAGCGGGTGTGGACGGTGCCGTCGACGTCCTTGACGACGTCCTTGACGACCAGCTTCTCCTTGGCGCCGAGGCCTATCTGCTGCGCGGTCTCGGTCGCGCCGGCCTGGGCCTGCTGGATCAGGGTGGTGCGGGCCGCGGCGGACAGCGTGGTCGGGGCGGCGGCCAAGGGCTTGGCGGCGGCGGACCCGGCCGGGGTCTGGGCGCTGGCACTGGTGGTCAGACCAGTGGTGAGGAGGGCTCCGGCCGCGACAGCGGTGGCGATGGCCAGAGTGGTGCGCTTGTGACGCGCGTAGAGGGGGCTCACGCAAGCTCCTTCTCGTGGGGGAGTCCGGACAGCGTGGGGTTACTGACCGGAGTGTGGCGTTGTGAAGTTGCTGTGCTGCTTGCGGCGGGTGCTGAGAGAGTGACATCAGGGGCGCGTACATGTCAGGACCCTGAAGTGATGTTGGCTGGAAATCGACGACCTGGTAAACATTGCGGGCATGTAAACACGAGCCGTCCGAGGGGGCTGGCCCCTCGGACGGCCTTGTGTTCCCGGGCCTTTGACGTGCGGTTTACGGGAAGGTCAGCTTCCAGCTGTTGATCGTCCCGGTGTCGTACGTGGCCTGATCCTGCACCTTCAATTTCCAGGTTCCGTTGGCCGGTTCGGCGGAGGCGTTGACCGTGTAGGTCTCGTTCACGTCGTCCGCCGAGTCGGAGGAGCTGAAGTTCTTCAGGCGGTACGACGTCCCCGACGGGCCGACGAGATCGATCACCAGGTCACCTCGCCAGGTGTGCGTGATGTCCACGCTCACCTGGAGGTTGCTCGGCGCGTTTCCGCTCCGGCCGGAGACGGTGATGTTCGAGGTGACGGCCGGACCGTTGTCCGGGACGGACACCGGCGAGGTGCTCTCGTACGACGTGCCGCCGCCCCCGCCGCCGCCGGAGCGCGAACCGACCGCCACGGCCGCCCAGGCGTCCTGCACCGCCTTGTACTCGGCGCTGGTGGTGCCGTACAGCTCGCCGGCCGCGGCGAGGGTGCCGGTGCGGGCGCCCGCGTAGTTGGTGGTGGACGTCCACTTGGTGGTCAGCGCCCGGTACCAGATCTGCAGCGCCTTGTCCCGGCCGATGCCGGTGACCGGAAGGTTGTCCGCGGTCGGCGAGTTGTAGCTGACGCCGTTGATGACCTTGGCGCCGCTGCCCTCGCTCAGGAGGTAGAAGAAGTGGTTCGCGGGACCCGACGAGTAGTGCACGTCGACCCCGCCGATGCCCGAGTACCAGTTGTCCTTGGACGCGCCGTCCTTGCTGGGCTTGTCCATGTAGCGCAGCGGGGTGCCGTTGCCGTTGATGTCGATCTTCTCGCCGATGAGGTAGTCACCGACGTCGGTGGAGTTGTTGGCGTAGAACTCCACGCCGGTGCCCATGATGTCGCTGGTCGCCTCGTTCAGGCCGCCGGACTCACCGCTGTAGTTCAGGTTCGCGGTGTTCGAGGTGACGCCGTGGCTCATCTCGTGTCCCGCGACGTCGATCGCGGTCAGCGGCTTGGCGTTGCCGGAACCGTCGCCGTAGGTCATGCAGAAGCAGCTGTCGTCCCAGAACGCGTTCACGTACGAGTTGCCGTAGTGGACGCGCGAGTAGGCGCCGACACCGTTGTTCTTGATGCCGCTGCGGCCGAAGGCGCTCTTGTAGAAGTCCCAGGTGACCGCGGCGCCGTAGTGGGCGTCCGCACCGGCGGTGGCGGCGTTGGAGTTGGTGCCGTTGCCCCAGGTGTCGGAGGACTGCGAGTACAGGGTGCCGGTGCCCGAGGAGCCGTGGTTCAGGTTGTACGTCTTGTGGTTGCCGCGCGCCCCGTCGTTGAGCGTGTACGTCGAGCCCGACTGGGTCGTGGTCAGCGTGACCTGCCCGCTGTACTGGGTGTTGCCGATGCCGTTCTTGATGCCCTGGAACTCGTGGAGCTTCTCGCCGGTGGCCGCGTCGGTGATGACGTGCAGCTGGTTCGGGGTGCCGTCGTCCTGCAGACCGCCGATCACCGTCTCGTACGCCAGCACGGGCTTGCCGCTCGCCGCCCAGACGACCCTGCGCACGGAGTCCGCGGCCGTCTTGGTGCCGCCGAGGGCCTTGGCGCGCTGCACGGCCTGCTTCTCGGCCGCGGCCCTGGAGACGGCCGGGGTGAGCGAGGCGACCTTCAGCGTGGCGTTGGTGGCCCGGACGACGTCCATGGTCTTGCCCGACTTGGTCGTGCCCACGACCAGGTCGCCGCCCAGCACCGGAAGTCCCCCGTACGTCCGCTCGTAGCGGGTGTGCAGCGTGCCGTCGGCGTCCTTCACGACGTCCTTGACGACCAGCGCCTCCTTGCCGCCGAGGCCGATCGATCTGGCGGTGGCCGCCTTCGTGGCGTCGGCGTGGCGTATCAGCTCGGCGCGCTGCGAAGGGGTGAGCTTGAGGGCCACGTGGGCCGGGTTGGCCTTGCCGGCCTGTGGCTGCGCCGGTGCGGCGGTGGCCGCGCCCGCCTGGACGGCGGCGGCGACCAGGGCGGCGACGCCGGCGAGGGCGACCGTGGCGGTGCGTCGGTGCGAGGAGGTGCGGTGCGATGTGTGGGAGGTGCGTCCGCGAGAGGAATTGCTACTCAACACTGACTCCTTCTGCGTGACCGCGGATTGCGCGGCCAGGGGAGACCGGACGGTGGGTTGGGACGTCCGGGCAGATCAGGGCGTTGCGCGGAACCACGTGCAGGTGCGGAGCCGGCTCACGCGCAGCGTGCAGAAGCTGTGGGGTTGCTGTGAGTCGGCCAAGGAAGAGTGACAGGGGATCACCACACCTGTCAGGACCGCGTCACAAACTTGGCCGGAAATGCCCCGTTGACCGGATGTTCATGTTCGGTATGCGGACGGTTGGCTCCCAGGGGCTCCGGCGGACGGTCCCGGCTTCAACGGTGCCGGTCCGCCGCGGCGTCCCCGTGCCACGTGCGCCACAGCGCCGCGTACGCGCCGTCGGCCGCCACCAGCTCCTCGTGCGTGCCCAGTTCGGTGAGGCGGCCGTCCTCCATGACCGCCACCCGGTCCGCGTCGTGGGCGGTGTGGAGGCGGTGGGCGATGGCGATGACCGTGCGGCCCCGCAGCACCGCGGCCAGGGCGCGTTCGGTGTGACGGGCCGTGGTGGGGTCCAGCAGGGCCGTCGCCTCGTCCAGGATCAGGGTGTGCGGGTCCGCCAGTACCACGCGGGCCAGGGCCAGCTGCTGGGCCTGGGAGCCGTCCGTCTCCCGGCCGGCCCCGAGGCGGGTCCCAAGGCCCTCAGGCAGCGCACGGACCCAGTCGTCGGCGCCCACCGCCGTGAGCGCCGCCCACAGGTCGGCGTCCGTGGCGGCCGGTTCGGCGATCAGCAGGTTGTCGCGGACCGTGCCGAGGAAGACATGGTGCTCCTGGGTGACCAGCACCACCTGGCGGCGCAGCAGCTCCGGCTCCAGATCGGCGACGGGCACCCCGCCCACCGTCACCGTGCCGGCCCCCGGCCGGTCGATGCCCGCGAGCAGCCTGCTGAGGGTCGTCTTGCCGGCGCCGGAGGGGCCCACCACCGCGAGCCGCTCCCCGGGACGCACCGTCAGGTCCACCCCGCGCAGCACCTCGCCGCCACGCTCGTAGGAGTACCGGACCCCGCGTACGTCGATCCGGTCGTCCGCCGGCACCGGGGCCCCGTCCCCGGCCTCCCCGCGCGGCGCCCGCGCCAGTCCCTCCACGCGCGCGAACGACGCGCCGCTGCTCTGCAGTTGCTCCACCCGCATCAGGATCTGGTCCAGCGGTTCGGTGAACTGCCGCAGGTACAGCGCCGCGGCCACCACCGCGCCGACCCCGAGCGTGCCCCGCGCGTGCAGCCATCCGCCGAGCAGCAGCACCCCCACCACGGGCACCGTGTACGTCACCTCGACCGCCGGGAAGAACACCGTCCGCAGGAACAGGGTGTGCAAGCGGGTCCGGCGGGACGTCTCCAGCGCGTCCCGGCTCGCCGCGATCCGGCGTTCCCGGAGCCGGAACGCCTCGACGCTCCGGGTCCCGGCCGCCGTCGACGCGACGATCTCCGCGACCTGGGAGGTCGCCGCGCCCTCGGCGAGATAGCCGTCCCTGGCCCGCCGCATGTACCAGCGCAGCGCCAGCCAGATCGGGGTCAGCCCGAGCAGCCCGAACGCCCCGAGCAGCGGGTCCAGCGCGAACACCGCGCCCAGCACGAACAGCGCCTGCACGGTGTTGACCAGCAGATCGGGGCCGACGTCCCGCAGCGTGGTGCCGACGGTCGCCACGTCCGCCGTGCCGCGCGCCGTCAGATCGCCGGTGCCCGCCCGCTCCACCACGGACGCGGGCAGCGTCAGCACCCGTTCGACGTACTCCTCGCGCACCCGGGCCAGCGTCCGCTCCCCGAACCGGTGGCCCACGTACCGTGCCCAGCGGGCCAGCAGCAACTGCGCGAGCGAGCACAGCAGGATCCACAGGGCCAGCCGGTCCACCGTGCCGGCCCCGTGCCCGGCCCGTACCTCGTCGATGATCCGGCCGACCAGCCACGGCCCGACCAGACCCGCCCCAGCCGCCAGCGCGTTCAGCAGCAGCGCGGCGGCGAACGCCCGCCCGTCGGCCCGCACCAGCCGCAGCGCCGCCCGCCGCACCTGAGCCCGGTCGGCGACCGGCAGCAGCCCTTCACCCGTCGTCACCGCACAGCCCCCTCGGTGTCCTCGGTGTCCTCGGCGTCTCGCGCCACCAGTGCCCGGTAGCCCGGCTCACGGGCCAGCAGCCACCGGTGCGGGCCGCTCGCCGCCACCTTGCCCTCGACCAGGAACACGACCGTGTCCGCGCGGTCCAGCACCAGGGGGGACGTGGAGGTCACCACCGTCGTACGCCCCTCCCGCGCCTGGCGGAGCCGCCCCGCGACCGTCGCCTCCGTGTGCGCGTCCAGCGCGGAGGTCGGCTCCACGGCGAGCAGCACCTCGGGATCGGCCAGCAGCGCCCGCACCAGCCGCAGCCGCTGCCGCTGCCCGCCGGACAGGCTGCGGCCCTGCCCGGCCACCGGCGAGTCCGGCCCGTCCGGCAGTCCGCGTACGACGTCCTCGGCGGCGGCCGCGTACAACGCCCGGCCGAGCGCCGCGTCGTCGGCCGGGCGCCCGGCGGCCACGACCTCCCGCAGCGGCCCCGCGAACAGGTCCGCCTCGTGGTCCGCGACCAGGACACGGCCGCGTACGGCGTCCAGCGGCACCGCGTCGAGCCGCACCCCGCCCCAGGTGACGTCGGTCGGCCCGTACCGGCCGAGCCGGTCGACCACGGCGACGGCATCCGCGGGCCGGGCGGCGGCGAGGGCGGTCAGCCGGCCCGGCACCACCCGCACCCCGGACGCGGGATCACGCAGCTCGGCCGGGCCGTCGGGCGGCGGCAGCGTGCCGGTGTCCGGTTCCGGCTCCAGCCGCAGCAGCCGGACGACCCGGCGCGCGGCCACCACACCCCGGTTCAGGTCGTAGGCCATCAGCACCAGGAACGCCACCGGCCCGATCAGCACCGCCACATAGCCGTACACCGACACCAGCTCACCGACGCTGATCTCCCCCTGGGCCGCGAGGCGCGCCGCGAGCCAGGTCACCACCGCCAGGAACAGGGTCGGCAGGCCCACGCCGAGCGCCTGCACCCAGCTGGCCACCGCGCCCACCCGGTAGCCCTGCGCCCGCAGCCGCTGCGAGTCCTGCCGGAAGGCGTCCGCGAACAGACCCTTGCCGCCGAGGCCGTTGAGGACGCGCAGCCCGCCCGCGAGATCGCCGATGCGCGCGGCGAGGATCCCCTGCCGCTCCCGGTACTCGCTCTCCGCGCCCTGCAGACGCAGCGTCAGCGGCCCGGTGAGCAGCGCGATCACCGGCACCCCCAGCAGCACCACCGCGGCGAGCGGCGCCGACACGGTCAGCAGCAGCCCGGCCACCACCGCGTACACCACGACCGAGCCGACGCCCGGCCCGACCACGGTCAGCGCCTGCGCGATGGTCTGCACGTCGCCGACCCCGATCGTCACGACCTCGCCGGCCCCGGCCCGGCGCGGCAGCGCCGCCCCGAGGCGCACCACGTGCCCCACCACCACCTTCACCGTGCGGAAGTTGGCGTCCATCCGGACCCGGGTCATCATCCGGTGCCGCAGGATGCTCAGCCAGGCGTTCACCGACCCGACCACGAACATCACCGCGGTCCACCCGGCCAGCACCCCCGTCCGTCCCGGCACCAGACCGTCGTCCACGGCCCGCGCCAGCATGTACGGCTGCGCAGCCAGCAGCACCATCCACGTACTGCCCAGCAGCGCCCCGGCCGCCGACCGGCCCGGCTGACGCAGCACCAGCCACCACAGATAGCGCCAGCCGCCACGGGTGTCGGGCGTGCCCGGGTCCTCGTAGGCGTCGATCATCCATCCCCCGATCCGTTCGGCCCAGCCGGGAGCGCGTCCTGACAGGAGACAACGAACCTATCCAGGGTGGGGACGGGTGCTCCATGGAATAAAGAGGCCGGACGCCGCCGCCACGACCGCTTCGTCCGGGCCCTCGAACACCCGGTCGTAGGACCAACGACGGACCGGTGCCGGGCCGAAACTCGGTGGGCGTCGTCCGTGCCGGTCCGTAGGCTCGCGGTGATGCCCACGACACGTGCAACCACCGAGGAACGCTCCGCCGTACGCACCCTGCTGCGCCTGTGGCCGTACGTCCGCCCCATCCGCGCCCGGCTGCTCACCGCGGCGGTCGTCGCGGTCGTCGCGTCCTGTACCGGGCTGGTGATCCCGCTCGTCCTGAAGTGGATGGTCGACGGCCCGGTCGCCGACCGGGACCCCGCGGGCGTCTGGCTCGGCGCGCTGTACCTGTTCCTGCTCGGCATCGCAGAGGCGGTCCTGTTCGGCATAAGGCGCTGGCTGGTGGCCCGGCCGCTGTCGCACGTCGAGGCGGAGATGCGGGCGGACCTCTACGGCCGTCTGCAGCGGCTGCCCGTGGCCTTCCACGACCGCTGGGCATCCGGCCAGTTGCTCTCCCGGGGCACGACCGACCTGATGCTGCTGCGCATGTTCCTCGCCTTCCCGTTGACGTTCCTGCTCGTCAACGGGGTCACCCTCCTCGTCGGCGTGGTGATCATGCTGCTGCAGGACTGGGTCCTGGGCCTGGTCATCCTGGTGCCCGCCATCCCCGTGATGTGGACCTGCGTGGTCTTCGAACGGCGGTACGCGCAGGTGGCGCGGCGCGCGCAGGACCAGGTCGGTGATCTGACGACGGTCGTCGAGGAGAGCGTGCTCGGCATCCGCATCATCAAGGGCTTCGGCCGCCACCGCAGCCAGGCGCGGGCCTTCCGCGAACTGGCCGGCACCCTGCGCGGCACGGAGCTGCGCAAGGCGAGGCTGCTGGCCACCATCTGGGGTGTCATCGTGACGCTGCCCGAGGTGGCGATCGGGGCGGCGCTGGTGCTGGGGGCGGTGCAGGTGGCCGACGGTGACCTGTCGGCGGGCACGCTGGTCGCCTTCCTGAGCACGGCACTCGCACTGCGGTGGCCGGTGGACTCGATCGGTTTCCTGCTGGCGATGAGCCAGGAGGCGGCGACGGCGACCGAGCGGTACTTCGAGGTCATGGACGAGGAGCCGGAGGACGGTTCGGTCGCGGACAGCCGCGCCGCCGGCCGGGCACCCGCGGGCACGGCGAGCGACGCGCCGCCCGGCACCGACGCCGGACTCCGCTTCGAGAACGTCCGGTTCCGCTACCCGGACGCCGCACCCGACTCGCCACCCCTCCTCACCCACATCGACCTGCACATCCGCCCCGGCGAGTCCATGGCCCTCGTCGGGGCCACCGGCAGTGGCAAGACGACGCTCACCGCGCTCGTCCCGCGCCTGCACGAGGTCACCTCCGGCCGCATCACCCTCAACGGCGTCGACATCACGGCGATGCCCCGCGAGGAACTGCGCGCGCAGGTCGCCGTGGCCTTCGAGGAACCCACGCTCTTCTCCACGAGCGTCGGCGAGAACGTGCTCATGGGAGCCCCGGACGGCGCCGGTGAAGGGGACCTCGACCGGGCCCTCGCCGTGGCGCAGGCCGACTTCGCGCACGCGCTCCCGCAGGGCACCGGCACCCGCGTCGGCGAGCAGGGCCTCAGCCTCTCCGGGGGCCAGCGCCAGCGCCTCGCCCTGGCCCGGGCGGTGGTCGGCCGGCCGCAGTTCCTGGTGCTGGACGACCCGCTGTCCGCCCTGGACGTGCACACGGAGGCCGCCGTCGAGGCGGCGCTGCGGCAGGTCCTCGCCGGCACCACCGCCCTGATCGTGGCCCACCGCCCGTCCACGGTGCTGCTCGCCGACCGGGTCGCCCTGCTCTCCGGCGGCCGGATCGCCGCCGTCGGCACCCACCACGAACTGCTGCGCGGCAACGCCGAGTACGCCCAGCTGATGTCCGGGGATCAGGAGGACTCCCGTTGACCACCACGACCACCTCCGCCCCCGTCGCCGCCGAGGACGACGAACACGCCGGCCCACAGGACCCGGGCGATCCCTTCGACCAGGACGTCCTGCCCACGCCGCCCGGCGCCACCGGGGCCCTGTTGCGCTCGCTGCTCGCGCCCATGCGGGCCCGCGCCGTACTCACCACGGTCCTGCTCCTGCTGCAGCAGGCGGCCGTGCAGGCGGGCCCGCTGCTGGTGGCGTACGCCATCGACAGGGCCGTACCGGCGTTCCGGGACGACCGGCACGGCCCGCTGATCGCGGTCGGCGTCGGCTATCTGCTGTGCGCCCTCGCCTCCGGCGTGCTGCAGTTCGCGTTCATCGAGGCCTCCGCCCGGGTCAGCCAGGACGTGCTGCTGGACCTGCGCGGCCGGATCTTCCGGCACGCGCAGGCGCTGAGCGTCGACTTCCACGAGCGGTACACCTCCGGCCGGCTGATCTCCCGGTCCACCACGGACGTCGAGTCGCTGCGGGAACTCCTGAACGACGGGCTCCAGGAGCTGGTGACCGTCGTGCTGTCCTTCGTCTACATCTCGGCGCTGCTGCTCTGGCTCGACCTGGGGCTCGGCGCGGTCGCGGTGGCCTCCTTCGTACCGCTGTATCTGCTGGTCCGGGTCTACCAGCGGCGCGCGGGGCGGGTGTACCGGGCGCGGTCCACGGCGATCGCCGCAGTGATCGTGAAGTTCGTGGAGACGATGAACGGCATCCGTCCGGTGCGCGCCTTCCGCCGGGAACCGGCGAACGAGGCCGAGTTCGCCGTCCTCAACCAGCGGCACGAGCGGACGAACGGGAACGCGCTGCTGGAGATGGCCCGCTATGTGGTCGGATCCCGGCTGGTCGCCAACACGGCGGTGGCGGGGATCGTGCTGTGGGGCGCCCACCGGGTGGCGTCCGGCTCGCTGGAGCTGGGCGTGCTGGCGGCGGCGGTGCTGTACCTGCGCCGGCTGTACGACCCGATCGACCGGCTCGGCATGTTCCTGAACTCCTACCAGTCGGCCGCCGCCTCCCTGGAGAAGATCGCCGGGCTGCTGGCGCAGACGCCGTCCGTGCCCGAGCCGGCGGCACCGCGTGAACTGCCTCCGCCGAAGAGCCAGTTCCCGGGCCGTGAGGTGGTCTTCGAAGGCGTCCGCTTCGCCTACCGCACGGGCGGCGAGGTGCTGCCCCGCTTCGACCTGACCCTGCCCGCCGGGCAGACCGTCGCCGTCGTCGGCACCACCGGAGCGGGCAAGTCGACCCTGGCCAAGCTGCTCGCCCGGTTCTACGACCCCTCCGAGGGGCGCGTGCTGCTGGACGGGGTGGACCTGCGCGAACTGCCCGTGCCCGAACTCCGGCGCGGTGTGGTGATGGTGACGCAGGAGGCGTTCCTGTTCTCCGGCACGGTCGCGGACAACATCGCCATCGGCCGGCCCGAGGCGACCCGGGAGGAGATCGAGCGGGCCGCCAAGGCGATCGGCGCGCACGAGTTCATCAGCGCGCTGCCCGACGGCTACGACACCGACGTCCGCAAGCGCGGCGGCCGCATCTCGGCGGGGCAGCGCCAGCTGGTCGCCTTCGCCCGCGCGTTGCTCGCCGACCCGGCGGTGCTGATCCTGGACGAGGCGACCAGTTCCCTGGACATCCCGGGCGAGCGTGCGGTGCAGCGGGCGATGTCGACGGTGCTGCGGGGCCGTACGGCGGTGGTGATCGCGCACCGGCTGTCGACCGTGGAGATCGCGGACCGGGTGCTGGTGATGGAGCACGGCCGGGTCGTCGAGGACGGGCACCCGGACGAACTCATCGCCGGCACGGGCCGCTTCGCGGACCTGCACAGGGCATGGCGGGACAGCCTGGCCTAGCCCCGGGCAACCGGGATCCCCCTGACCGTCCCGCCCCGCGGGGTCACGGCACGGCCAGTTCGAACAGGGCTTATCCCGCGTAGGGTTCCTCGAACGCGACGGCGACCTCGGCGCGCAGCTCCTCGCCCGGCACGGCCGTGCTGTCGACGCCGTCCAGGGTGATCTGGCCGGCGGTGACCTCGTGCAGGCGGGGGACGAGCGCGGTGAGCGTCGTCTTCCCGCTGCCGGTGGCGCCTACCAGCGCCATGGAGTCGCCGGGACGGATGTGCAGGTCGATGAGGGCCAGCACGGGCGGGGCGTCCGGGGGCGCGTCGGGGTAGCGTAACCGGACGCCTTCGAAGCGGAGTCCGGCGCGGGCGACCGTCGGTGGAAGGCCGTCGGCCGCCCCGGCGGCGGCACCGTCCGTGTCCGTCTCCGGCGCCTCGTCCATCACCTCGAAGTACCGTTCCGTCGCGGTGGCCGCCTCCTGGCTCATGGCCGGCAGGAACCCGATCGAGTCCACCGGCCAGCGCAGCGCGAGGGCCGTGCTCAGGCGACCAGGGCCCCGGCCGACAGCCCGCCGTCGGCCACTCGGACGGCGCCCAGGACCAGCGCCGCCCCGATGGCCAGTTCGGGCAGCGTCACGATGAGGCTCCAGATGACGGCCAGCAGCCGCGCCTTGCGCCCCTTGGCGTAGCGCCGTTCGAAGACCGCGCAGGTCATCACCGCGAGCGTACGGACCGGCACGGACTTCACGCACCGAGTCGGCCGATGGATCCCCGGTGGCATGCCTTCCGTCATGGACGGAAGGAAAAGGCCCCGGGGACATCGAATCCCCTGGGCCCTCTCGGTGTTCCCTTCAGCGGCTCACCGGCCCTGCGGCACTTATCGCAGCGACTCCGAGCCGTTGTTTTCTACCAGTGCCACTTCTGGTCCTTGTTGCCGTTGCAGCCCCACTGGATTGCAGTGGTTCCCTTGCCGAAGCTGCCGGACCCGGCAAGGCACTTCTTCGAATACCGGTTGATGATCTCGTTGGTGCTCGACTTCCAGTACCACTTCTGGTCGGGGTTTCCGTTGCAGTCCCACACCGCGATGTTTGCGCCCTGCGACGTCGAGCCGCCCCAGGTGCCCAGACACTGGCCGTTGCCGTTGATTATCTGGTAGAAGCCCCCGAGGACATCCTCGCCGACATAATTGAGGGTCCAGGTCTGGTCACGGTTACCGTTGCAGGACCACATGTAGCCAACGGTGCGGTCGGCTCCGTTCTTGCTTCCCAGGCAGTAGCCATAACCGTTCTTCAGGCTGTGACCTGCCGCCGATGCGGTCGGCGCAAGCCCGACAACCGTCACCAGAGCGGCCGAGAGGGCGCCTGTCGTGATCGATGCGCGCGCAAACTTGTTCATGGCCGGAATCCTTCCAGGAATTGTCCGTGAGTGCGTTTCCGTGATCAGGGCAGGGGTGAGTCGCCCCACGATCTGCCTTGGCCTGCCGGTCCCGGCGCTTCGGCGTGCCGAGCACCTCGGCCGCACTCCTCCGTCACGGGCGAAACTTCGTCTCATCGGGTGTCACGCCCGATATCGAGATCGTATCTTACTGTTTTTTTGATTCCGCGTCAGGCGGCCGGAACCTGCCAGACATGGACTTGAATCCTTCGGTGAAGGGGCAGCGTTGAGCATGGCGGCGTGTGCGGGCAACCGATTCAAGAACCGAAGGCGGGAGGGGCCCCGGAGTTTTGGGGAAATCCTGCCGGGTGCCTGGAGAAGGTGACCGTTTTCCCGGCCTTGACCGCGGCCTCTGTCCACCTTGAGGGAAATCGCCTTCAGGCATCCTCTTTTCCGGTGGACAAGGCTGTCGGTGCTGCTCGTCAGCCCATCCGGGGGTGTTCGGGCAGGACTCGCAGGGACGGCCCGCTCCGGCCGGTGATCAGGTGGATCCGCACCAGCTTGGGCGCAGGGCGCGCCCGGGCGCAGCGGGCCGCCACGGACGTGTTGCACGCCCCCCGAGTCTGCTCCATGCCCACGGTCCCCCTTCTCGCCGGCTTCCTACACCAGGAGAAAGGGGCTGAACCGCAAAGGCGTTGCACTCGGCAGCGGTGATCCACGTCACGGACAGCTCACGGGCAGTCAGGCCACCCGCAGCAGCAGCACCGCCCGCTCCGGCACCGTGATCTCCGTCCCCGCCGCGTGGACCGCGCCCGGTGCCTCCGCCTGGTCCTCCAGCGAGGTGTCGACGACCACCTCGTACGCCTCCGCCCACGGCGGCCCCGGCAGGACGAAGCCCGTCGGCCGTTCGCCCGCGTGCAGCACCGCGAGGAAGCTGTCGTCCACGACCGGCGCCCCGCGCTCGTCCCGGCCCGGGATGTCCCGCCCCGAGAGGTACATGCCGAGCGTGGCCGCGGGCGCGTACCAGTCGCCCTCGGTCATCTCCGCGCCCCGCGAGGTGAACCAGGCCAGGTCGCGCAGCCCGTCCGCCGAGTGGGCGCGGCCGGAGAAGAAGGCCCGCCGGCGCAGCACCGGGTGCCGGTGGCGCAGCGCGATCAGCCGGGACGTCAGCTCGAACAGCGCCCGCCAGCCGGGCTCCTCGAGCAGGGACCAGTCCAGCCAGCTGATCTCGTTGTCCTGGCAGTAGGCGTTGTTGTTGCCGCGCTGGGTGCGGCCCAGTTCGTCACCGGCGACCAGCATGGGCACGCCCGTGGAGAGCAGCAGGGTGGTGAGGAGGTTCCGGAGCTGGCCGCGCCGCAGCGCGAGGACGCGCTCGTCGTCGCTGTCGCCCTCCGTCCCGCAGTTCCAGGAGCGGTTGTCGTCGGTGCCGTCCCGGTTGTTCTCGCCGTTGGCCTCGTTGTGCTTGCGCTCGTACGACACCAGGTCGCGCAGGGTGAAACCGTCGTGCGCGGTGATGAAGTTGACCGAGGCGTAGGGGCGCCGGCCGCCCCAGGCGTACAGGTCGCTGGAGCCGGAGAGGCGGTAGCCCATCTCGCGCACGTCCGGCAGGGCGTGCCGCCAGAAGTCCCGGACCGCGTTGCGGTAGCGGTCGTTCCACTCCGTCCACAGCGGCGGGAAGGCGCCGACCTGGTAGCCGCCCGAGCCGATGTCCCACGGCTCGGCGATCAGCTTCACCCGGCGCAGCACGGGGTCCTGGGCGATGACCGCCAGGAAGGGGGAGAGCATGTCGACGTCGTGCATCGAGCGGGCCAGTGCCGCCGCGAGGTCGAAGCGGAAGCCGTCGACGCCCATCTCCGTCACCCAGTAGCGCAGCGAGTCGGTGATCAGGCGCAGCACCTGGGGCTGGACGACGTGCAGGGTGTTGCCGCAGCCGGTGTAGTCGGCGTAGCGGCGGGCGTCGCCCTGGAGCCGGTAGTAGCCGCGGTTGTCGATGCCCTTCAGCGAGAGGGTCGGGCCCAGCTCGCCCGCCTCCGCGGTGTGGTTGTAGACCACGTCGAGGACGACCTCGATGCCGGCCGCGTGCAGCGCCCGCACCATGCGCTTGAACTCGCCGACCTGCTGGCCCGTCGTGCCGGAGGCCGCGTAGGCCGCGTGCGGGGCGAAGTAGCCGATGGAGTTGTACCCCCAGTAGTTCCTCAGGCCCCGGCGCAGCAGGTGGTCCTCGTGCGCGAACTGGTGCACGGGCAGCAGCTCGACGACCGTCACCCCCAGCCTGACCAGGTGCTCGATCGCGGCCGGGTGCGCGAGCCCCGCATAGGTGCCGCGCAGTTCCTCGGGGATGCCGGGGTGCAGCCGGGTGAAGCCGCGCACATGCAGCTCGTAGATCACCGAGTCCGCCCACGGCGTCTTGGGGCGCCGGTCGTCCGACCAGTCGTCGTCATCGTGGACGACAACACCCTTGGGTACGTACGGCGCCGAGTCCCGCTCGTCCCGCACGGTGTCCGCGACCTGCTGCTCCGGCCAGTCCCGGACGTGCCCGTACACCTCCGGCGGAAGCCGGAACTCGCCGTCCACCGCCCGGGCGTACGGGTCGAGCAGCAGCTTGGCCGGGTTCCAGCGGGCGCCGGTCCACGGGTCCCAGCGGCCGTCCACCCGGTAGCCGTACCGCTGCCCCGGCATCACGCCGGGCACGAAACCGTGCCAGATCTCGTGCGTCAGTTCGGTCAGCGGAACCTGTGTCTCCCGGCCCCGCTCGTCGAACAGGCACACCCGGACCGCCTCGGCCCCGGCCGCCCACAGCGCGAAGTTGGTACCCGCGACCCCGTCCGGGCCGACCCGGAACCGGGCGCCCAGCGGGGTCGGCGCACCCGGCCACACCGCCGGGCCGGGCGGTACGGCCCGCCGGGCGCCGTTCACCGCCGCCGGTTGCCCGCTCCCGGCGGCCGGCTCCCCGGCCGGTGCCCGCTGCTCGGCTGCGCTCGTCACCTGTCGGCCCCTCTTTCAGTGGCTCGCCCCGGGGCGGCGCAGCAGGCCGCGCCCGAGAGCCGGGCGCGCCTGTCGGCAGCCCCGGTCACCGGCACGGCTGCGCCCCACACCCCCCTGACACGGGCGCGGCGGCTCCCCAACGTGTCGTCCTTCCCTCTGTTCTGCCCAGTGGGTGCGTCGCACTCACGTTTCCCCGGAGCGGGCCCGGTCGTTGAGCCCCGCGTGAGGCACGTACAAGGACGCGCACGGCGCGCGTGGGCCGCGCTGGCGGCCACAGTGATGGGGACAGGGCTGCTTGCCGGCTGTTCCATGGACGGCTCAGGACCGCTGGGCATGGGCGGGGCGCTGGGCAGACCCCCGGCCCCCCAGGACGTCATCCGCGTCACCCCCGAGGACGGCGGCAAGGCCGTACGCCCCGGCGACCGGCTGCGGGTCCGGGTGCCCGGCGGACGGCTGGAGAAGGTGACCGTCGTCAAGTCGCAGGACGCGCAGGAGTCCCCGGTCCCCGGGCGCATCAGCGACGACGGCCTGACCTGGCGGCCCGACACGGACCGGCTCGCGCTCGCCGCCAGGTACACCGTCGACGTGGTCGCGCTGGACTCCCAGGGCCGCCGCTCCGCCCGGCACACCACCTTCACCACCTACGTCCCCGACGAGCGGTTCATCGCCTACGTCACCCCCGAGAACCGCGCCACCGTCGGCACCGGGATGATCGTCTCCCTCTCCTTCAGCCGGGAGATCGCCGATCGCGCCGCCGTCGAACGCGCCGTCCACGTCAGCGCCCGGCCGCCCGTGGAGATCCGTCCGCACTGGTTCGGCAAGGGCCGCCTGGACTTCCGCCCCGAGCACTACTGGAAGCCCGGCACCGAGGTCACCGTCGACCTGGACCTGCGGGACGTCGAAGGCGCGCGGGGGGTCTACGGGTTGCAGGACAAGACGTTCTCCTTCACCGTCGGCCGCAGCCAGGTCTCCCTGGTCGACGCGGCCGAGCACACCATGGACGTACGCCGCGACGGACAGCTCCTCGCCACCGTCCCCATCACGGCGGGCGCCCCCAAGCACCCGACGTACAACGGGAAGATGGTGGTGATGGACATGCTGGAGGTCACCCGCATGAACAGCCGCACCGTCGGCTTCGGCGGCGAGTACGACATCCCCGACGTCCCGCACGCCATGAAGCTCACCGACTCCGGCACCTTCCTGCACGGCAACTACTGGGCCCCGGACGCCCCCGGACAGAGCAACGTCAGCCACGGCTGCGTGGGTCTGAGGGACGTCAAGGGCGGCGGTTCGGACACCCCGGCGGGCTGGTTCTTCGACCGCAGCCTCGTCGGTGACGTCGTCGAGGTCGTGCACAGCGAGGACAAGACGGTCGCGCCCGACAACGGGCTCGGCGGGTGGAACATGGCCTGGAAGGAGTGGAAAGCGGGCAGCGCGGAGAAGTAACCAGGTGAGGGGCCGGGTTCGGGGCGGGGGCACCGGGCGGAAGTTGCGACGGAACGGTGACATTCGCCTGACACCCAGCTCAAAACCCGGCGGTTAATATGCGCGCACCAGTTGTGGTGGGGAGCGGGCCTTATCAGGCCCGGCGAGGGGAGACAACTTGAACGTGCGGCCTATATCGGGGGCGTCGGCCGGGGGCCGGGGACGGGGCCGTAAGGGCCTGGTGCTGATATCCGGCGCCCTGCTGATGGCTGTCACCGCGTGCGCCGGGGGCGGCGACTCGGGGTCGGGCCCGGACGACGGCAAGGGCAAGGGCACCCGGCAGGGCGAGCAGTCGACGGCCGCCGTCAGCATCTCGCCCACGTCAGGCGCCAAGGGCGTCGACACCAGCGGCGCCCTGAAGGTGAACGTCACCCGGGGCAAGCTGACCGGGGTCACCGTCAAGGACGCCAAGGGCACGGAGATCGACGGCGCGATAACCGGCGGCGGCGCCTCCTGGACGCCGTCGACCCACCTGGCCGCCGGCACCGAGTACACGGTGCACGCGGTCGCCAAGGACTCCGAGGGGCGCGAGGCCGCCGAGGACTCCTCGTTCACCACCCTGACCCCGAAGAACACCTTCGTCGGCCACTTCACCCCCGAGGACGGTTCCACCGTCGGCGTGGGCATGCCGTTCTCCGTCCGCTTCACCCGGGGCATCACCCACCCCGAGGACGTCGAGAAGGCCGTCAGGATCAAGACCGAGCCGGCCGTCGACGTCGAGGGTCACTGGTTCGGCAACGACCGCCTGGACTTCCGCCCGGAGAAGTACTGGAAGGAAGGCACGAAGGTCACCGTCGACCTCAACCTGGACGGCGTCGAGGGCCGCGACGGCGTCTACGGCGAGCAGCACAAGACCGTGAAGTTCACCATCGGCCGCAACCAGGTCTCCGTCGTGGACGCCAAGAAGCACACGATGAAGGTCACCCAGGACGGCAAGGTCATCAGGACCATCCCGGTCACCACCGGCAAGCCCGGCTACGACACGTGGAACGGCCAGATGGTCATGAGCGAGAAGCTGGCCGTCACCCGGATGAACGGCGAGACCGTCGGCTACGGCGGCGAGTACGACATCAAGGACGTCCCGCACGCCATCCGCCTCACCACCTCCGGCACCTTCATCCACGGCAACTACTGGGGCGGCGACGCCTTCGGCAACTACAACGCCAGCCACGGCTGCGTCGGCCTGCGGGACGTACGCGGCGGGTACGACAAGGGCGTCCCGGCGGCCTGGTTCTTCAACCACTCGATCATCGGTGACGTGGTGGTCGTCAAGAACTCCCACGACCGCACGGTGGCCCCGGACAACGGCCTCAACGGCTGGAACATGTCCTGGGCCGACTGGAAGAAGTGACCCCACCGGACGACCGGGCCCGGTGCTGTGAGGAACGGCACCGGGCCCGCGGCCGTTAATCACCGTTAACCTGCTCTGCATGACCGTCACTCTCGAAGTCGCCGAAGGCGTCGGCACCCTGCGGCTCGACCGTCCGCCCATGAACGCGCTGGACATCGCCACCCAGGACCGGCTCAAGGAACTCGCCGAGGAGGCCACGCGCCGTGACGACGTGCGCGCCGTGGTGATCTACGGTGGCGAGCGGGTGTTCGCGGCGGGCGCGGACATCAAGGAGATGCAGAACATGGACCACGCCGGGATGATCCTGCGTGCCCGCGCCCTGCAGGACTCCTTCACCGCCGTGGCCCGCATCCCCAAGCCCGTCGTCGCCGCCGTCACCGGCTACGCGCTCGGCGGCGGCTGCGAACTGGCCCTGTGCGCCGACTACCGCATCGCCGCCGACAACGCCAAGCTCGGCCAGCCCGAGATCCTGCTCGGCCTGATCCCGGGCGCCGGCGGTACCCAGCGGCTTCCCCGGCTGGTCGGCCCCTCCAAGGCCAAGGACCTGATCTTCACGGGCCGTCAGGTCAAGGCCGACGAGGCCCTCGCGATCGGCCTGGTCGACCGGGTCGTCCCGGCCGCCGAGGTGTACGAGCAGGCGCATGCCTGGGCCGCGAAGCTCGCCCAGGGCCCGGCGATCGCGCTGCGCGCGGCGAAGGAGTCCGTCGATACCGGTCTGGAGACCGACATCGACACCGGGCTCGCCGTCGAACGGAACTGGTTCGCAGGCCTGTTCGCCACCGAGGACCGCGAGCGGGGCATGCGCAGCTTCGTGGAGGAGGGGCCGGGCAAGGCCAAGTTCCTCTGAGCGCCGTCCGTGTGAACGGCGTCCTAACTCCCTTGTGGGCACCTGCAATTGACGCGTCGCCTCACCGGGGTCCCTCGATGGGGCGGTTTATGAAAGCCTTAAGGCAACCTTAAAACCGCCCTGTCGAGGTAACTTGACGCTTGCCCGGAATCGAGGTGTCGCCGCAGGTCAACCGGGCTGCACCGGGCATCGGTATGCCTTCGGCATATGCCGATCGACCAGCGTGCGAAGGGGGCGTACGGGGGGCGTATTCCTCCGGAACGGCCCCCAAGACGGCTCCGGGCCGCCATCATGGGGGGCATGGCGGGGCTGGAGGGCATCGAACAGCCGCGGGGACACAGCCGTGCGGCCGCGGCGCGCTGGTCGCCTGCGGTCGAGGACGAGCAGGCGCTCAAGGCGCTCGAACTGTTCGGAAACCCGACGGAGGCGGAGGTGCCGCTGCCGTCCCGCCCGGAGTCCGCGGCCACCGCGCGGCGGCTCGCCCAGGTCGTCGTCCTGCGCACCTGGCGGCTGAGCCCCAAGCTCACCGAAGACACCGTCTTACTCGTGTCGGAACTCGTGGGCAACGCCGTACGGCACACCGGCGCCCGGGTCTTCGGCCTCCGGATGCGCCGCCGCCCCGGCTGGATCCGTGTGGAGGTCCGCGATCCCTCGCGCGGGCTGCCCTGCCTGATGCCGGTTCAGGAGATGGACGTCAGCGGCCGCGGACTGTTCCTCGTGGACAAGCTCTCCGACCGATGGGGCGTGGATCTGCTTCCGCGCGGCAAGACGACCTGGTTCGAGATGCGCGTCGCCGACCGCTAGGGGGGCTTCGTCCGGAAACCCCCTGGACCCGGACGGCCTCGGGTGCGACCCGAGAACGCCCCCGAAGTGACCAATCGGCGGTTTTCCTGCCCATCGCCCCTTAAATGGTGCGGGTGACCACCACCAACCGCCGCGGGGTGCTGCGCGCGAGCGCCGGGCTCGTCGCCGGCGGTGCGCTCGCCACCGGATGCGGCACCGACCGGACCGCGGCCCCGCCCCGCCCCGAGGCCTCCGCGACCCACCGGGCCGGCCGCCCCGCGGCCACCGCCCAGCAGGCCGCCCCCGCCCCCCGCGCCTACCCCGGGCAGCCCGTGCAGATCACCCACGGCCCGCGCACCCGTCCAAAGATCGCCCTCACCTTCCACGGCCAGGGCGACCCCGCGCTCGCCCACTCCCTGCTGAGCGAGGCCGAGCGGCAGGGCGCCCGCCTCACCGTGCTCGCCGTCGGCAGCTGGCTGGACGAACACCCCGAGGTCGCCCGGCGCATCCTCGACGGCGGCCACGACCTCGGCAACCACACCCAGCGGCACATCGCCGTCAACACCCTCGCCGAGGCGGACGCCCGCCGGGAGATCACCGACTGCGCCGACCGGCTCGCGCGGCTCACCGGATCCATCGGCACCTGGTTCCGCCCCTCCCGGGCACCCGCAGCCTCCCCGCTCGTCGCCCGGCTGGCCCGGGCGGCCGGCTACCCGCACGTGCTGTCGTACGACGTCGACTCCCTCGACCACACCCGCCCCGGCGCCGCCGCCGTCACCCGCAAGGTCCTCGCCGACGTGACCAACGGATCGGTGGTGAGCCTGCACTTCGGATACCCGGACACGGTCGCCGCCCTGCCCGGCGTCCTCCATGAACTCGACCGCCGAGGACTGCGCGCGGTCACCACCACGGAGCTGCTGAGCTGATGCGAACCACGAAAGCCGCCCGCCTGCTGGCCGCCGGCGCCGCCCTCACCGCCCTGACACTGCTGTCCGCGTGCGGCGGCGGGGACCGGCACCGCGAGGACGAGACGCTCGCGAGCAAGGCACCGGTCCAGCCGCAGGTGAGGAAGGCCCAGGTGAACGTGTTGCCCGGGATGCCGCCCGTGGAGGACCCGACCGACCTCTACGCCGCCGACCGCCCGAACCGGCTCTCCCCGGCGGTCCGGGACTTCCCGTCCCGGGTGTACGTCCCCAACACCAACTCCGACACGGTCACCGTCATCGACCCCACGACCTACCGGGTCGTCGAGACCATCCCGGTCGGCCGCCAGCCCCAGCACGTCGTACCGTCCTGGGACCTCAAGACCCTCTGGGTCAACAACGACCTCGGCAACAGCCTCACCCCGATCGATCCGAGGACCGGCAGGGCCGGAAAGCCGGTCGAGGTGCACGACCCGTACAACCTGTACTTCACGCCCGACGGCAAGTACGCCGTCGTCATGGCCTCCATGGACCGCCGGCTGGTCTTCCGTGACGCGCACACCATGAAGGTCGTCAAGGCGGTGCCGGTCAGCTGTTACGGCGTGAACCACGCCGACTTCTCGATCGACGGCCGCTACTTCATCGTCTCCTGCGAGTTCAGCGGCGAGATCCTCAAGGTCGACACCGCGCGGATGAAGGTCGTCGCCCAGGAGAAGCTGCCGTTCAAGGGCGCCATGCCGCAGGACGTCAAGATCTCCCCGGACGGCAAGCTGTTCTACATCGCCGACATGATGGCCGACGGCGTGTGGATCCTCGACGGGGACAGGTTCACCCGACCCCGGTTGCTGGCCACCGGCAAGGGCGCCCACGGCCTCTACATCAGCCGGGACTCCCGCGAGATGTACATCTCCAACCGGGGCGAGGGCTCCGTCTCGATCTTCGACTTCACCCGGAACCGGCTCACCCGGAAGTGGCACCTGCCCGGCGGGGGCAGCCCCGACATGGGCGGAGTCTCGGCCGACGGCAAGGTCCTGTGGCTCTCCGGCCGCTACAACTCCGAGGTGTACGCCATCGACACCCGCACCGGCAAGGAACTGGCCCGCGTCAAGGTCGGCAGCGGCCCGCACGGCCTCGCGGTCTACCCCCAGCCGGGGCGCTACTCCCTCGGGCACACCGGCATCTTCCGCTGACGCGGCGGCGGGCGGGGCCCGGCCGGCGGCGCTGCCGGACCGGGCCCCGGCCGGCGAGGTCATCCCGGCCGGCCCGGACGCAGCAGTGCCTCCGCGCCCACCGGGCGGTACCCGGCCGCCTGGAACGCCCGCAGACTGCGGGCGTTGCCCGGCGCGACCTGCGCCCACAGCGGCTCCGTCGCCAGACACCGGGCGGCGGTCACCAGCTGCCGCCCGAGGCCCGGGTGCCGTCCGGCGCCGTCCACCTCCACCGACACCTCCAGCCGGCCGGCGACCCCGCGCCCCGTCACCAGCACCCCGCCGTCGGCCGCCCAGGCACGCACCTCGCTGCGGCGCCCGCGGGCGTATCGGACACGGGGATGAGCGGGGTCCTCGATCTCCGTCAGCGCGAGCGGCGGCTCGTCCGGCAGCGGCAGACCGACGAGCACCGCGTCGATGGTCTCGGTCCGGCGCCCCGTCCGGTCCATGAGGGCCGCCAGGAACCGCGGGTTCATCGTCGCCGCCAGCGCGTCGCAGTCCACCCCGCTCAGCGTCTCGTACACCCACCGCGGGTCCTCGTCCGTGAAGACCACCGAGTGCGCGGTGAAGGACATCACCCCCGCGTCCCGGGGCGAGGGCTGCGGCACGACCGTGGTACCGCCGTCCGGGGGCGGAAAGGCACCGGCCGCCGCCGCCTCGAGAATGTCCCGCAAGGTCGCCAAGGCCCGCTCCTTGAGTCTCCACCCACTGGAAGGCCCAGACTCGCAGACATGATCGAAGACGGCACCGGACTTCTCACCATCGGCGAGCTGGCCCGCGCCACCGGACTGTCCGTGCGCACCATCCGCTACTGGTCCGACGAGGGTGTGCTCGCGCCGGTGACCCGGTCGTCCGGCGGCTACCGGCTCTACGACGCCGCCTGCGTCGCCCGCCTGGAGCTGATCCGCACCCTGCGCGAGCTGGGGCTCGGCCTGGAGGACGTACGGGCGGTGCTGGCCGGCGAGCGGACCGTGGCCCAGGTCGCGGCCACGCACGTGGCGGCGCTGGACGCGCAGATCCGGTCGCTGAAGGTGACCCGGGCGGTGCTGTCGACCGTGGCGCGACGCGGCTCGACCGCTGAGGAGACGACCCTGATGAACAAACTGGCGCGGCTGTCGGCCGCGGAACGGCAACGCATCATGGAGGAGTTCGTGGCGGAGACGCTGCACGGGCTCGACACCGTGGACCCCGACATCAAGGAGCGGATGCGGAACACCGCCGTCGACCTGGCCGATGATCCCACGCCCGAACAGGCCGACGCCTGGGTGGAGCTGGCCGAGATGCTCCAGGATCCGGACTTCCGGGCCCAGATGCGCCGGGCGGTCGAGTTCAACGCGGCCGACCGGGAGCCCGGGGAACCGCGCGGACGGTCGCTGTGGTTCGCCAAGCGGCTGGTGGAGCTGGTGGCCCCGGCACGCGAGCGCGGTGTCGAGCCCACGGCGCCGGAGGCCGAGGCGGTGCTGCGCGATCTCTTCGGGGACGCCGACCCGGCCGCCGTACTGGAACGCATGACGGCCGGGTTCAACGACCGTGTCGCCCGCTACCGGGAACTGCTCGCCATCGTCAACCGCACACCCGCGCCCCCGCACGCCGAGGACTTCGCGTGGGTGGTCGCCGCACTCCGCGCTCGCACGGGCCGTTAATCTGACCAGCGTCAGTACGCCAGCACGGCATGAGAAACACGAACAAAAGGGGCGGATCGGTGGCGGACATCGAGGAAGCACGCAAGCAGTTCCAGCGGATCGACGGGGACGGTGACGGATTCATCACCGCCGCGGAGTTCAAGTCCGCCCTGGCCCAGGAGGGTGACTGGAACGTCACCGAGACGGTGGCGGAGGCCATCATCAAGTCCCGTGACCTCAACGGCGACAAGGTCCTGTCGTTCGACGAGTTCTGGGCCTACCTGAACAAGTGACGTCCTCGTGAGAGGGCGCCCGTCCCGGACCGAGACGCCACGGGACGGGCGCCCCCTTCGTCATGCCTTCACCCGGCCCGCCGGACCCGTACGCTCCAGCGGCCCCCCTGCCGCTCCAGCGTCAACGGCAGACCGAAGCACCTGCCTACCCGGTCACCGGTGAGGACCGTCTCCACCGGCCCCGAGGCCGACACCCGCCCTTCACGCAGCAGCACGGCGTGCGTCGTACCCGGGGGCAGCTCCTCGAGGTGATGGGTGACCAGCACGGTGGCCAGTTCGGGCCGCGCCGACCGCAGCTCCTCCAGCGCCTCGATGGCAGCGACGACCGCACGGCCCGCCTGTGGGACGTGAGCGATCCGCGCCGCCCGCGACGGCTGGGCCGGCTCGACGGCCACACCGGCATGATCACCTCGGTGGAGTTCGCCCCCGACGGCCGCACCCTGCTCACGGCCGGCCTGGACGGGACGGTACGTCTGTGGGCGGCCGGCGACCCCGCGCGACCGGTCGGACGGGCCGCGCTGACCGGTCTCCGGGGAGGGCTCGCGACCGTCCTCCCCCTCTCGGCACGCGGGGCGATCGTCACACTGAGCAACGACCACACGGTCGAGATCTGGCACACCGACCTGTCCTGGGCACTCGCCCACGCCTGCACCCACGTCCGCGGCACCATCAGCCGTGCCCAGTGGTCCCGCCACTTTCCCGGCCTCGACTACCGGCCGCCCTGCACCGGCCCCGACTGACGGCGGCCACGGGAGGAGCCCCCGCGGTACCGGCCCGGCGCCACCCCGTACTCCCGCTTGAACGCCTTGGCGAAGGCGAACTCCGAGGTGTAGCCGGTGCGGTCGGCCACCTGGCGCAGCGAGAGGTCGTCGTGGCGCAACAGCCGGCCCGCCGTCGTCATCCGCCACCACGTCAGATACGTCAGCGGCGGCTCGCCCACCAGCGCCGTGAACCGGCGGGCGAAGGCCGCCCGGGACAGCCCTCCGGCGGCGCCGAGTTCCGCGACCGTCCAGGGGCGGGCCGGGGCGCCGTGGATCGCGCGCAGCGCCGCCGCGACCGCCGGGTCGGCCAGCGCCGCCGCCCAGCCCCGGTCCCGCCCCGCCGCGCGCTCGCTCTCCCACCAGGCGCGCAGGATGTACAGCAGCAGCGTGTCCAGCAGCGAGGTGACGATCGCGTCGGTGCCCGGCCGCTGCTCCTCCAGCTCCATCCCCAGCAGCTCCACCGCGGCCCGCAGCGAACGGTGGCCACCGACCTGGGCGGGCAGGTGCACGACCTCCGGCAGCTCGGCCAGCAGCCGGTGGGCACGGGCGCGGTCGAGCCGGTAGGTCCCACACAGGGTGACGGTGTCAGGGCAGCCCTCGCGCGGTTCGTCGGGCGGCCCGCTCCAGGTGCCGTCGGGCAGCGGCCGTACGTCCCGCAGCGGTACGTCGAGCCCGCTGGCCAGCCCGTGGCCCAGCCCGTGCGCGAGGAAGACGACGTCTCCCGGCGCCAGCGCCACCGGCTCCCCGCCTTCCGGGATCAGCCAGGCCGAGCCGCGCAGCACCACATGGAACCCGGCCTCGTCGGCGGCGGCGAACCGCAGGCCCCACGGCGCGTACTTGTACCGGCGCGCGGAATGCGGCCGACCGGTGCGCATGGCGGCGACGACGTCGCTGAGCACGTCCATGAGGCGACTCTAGCGAGCAGTCCGATGAAGGGAGACGATCAGACAGGAAACCGAGACAGAAGGACATGGAGCGTCCCCGCAAAGGCACTTAGCGTCGACGACATGACAACCACCGCACGCACAGTGCTCTTTCACGAACTCGGCGGCCCCGACGTCCTCGAGGTCGAGGAGGTCGATCTGCCCGCACCCGGCCCCGGAGAGGTCCTGGTGAAGACCGAGGCGCTGGGCGTCAACCGCGCCGAGGCCCTCTTCCGCGCGGGCACCTACTACTACCGGCCGACCCTCCCGGCCTCCCGCAACGGCTACGAGGCGGCCGGCGAGGTCGAGGCCGTGGGCGAGGGCGTCACCGCATTCGCGCCGGGCGACAAGGTCCTGGCCGCCGCCAACTTCGAACTCAGCGCCCACGGTGTCCACGCCGACCGGGCCGTCCTGCCCGAAAGCGCCCTCGTCCCGCTCCCCGCCGGTGTCGACGCGGTCACGGGCGCCGCCGCCTGGCTGACCTACACGACCGCCTACGGCGCCCTGGTCGAGCGGGCCGGGCTGGTCCCCGGGCACCGGGTGCTGATCACCGGCGCCTCCAGCGGGGTCGGCACGGCCGCGATCCAGGTCGCCCGCCGGTCCGGTGCCGTCCCGATCGCCACCACCCGCACCGGGGCCAAGCGGCAGCGGCTCCTCGACCTGGGCGCCGAGCACGTGATCGTCAGCGAGGACGAGGACGTGGTGAAGGAGGCCCGCAGGCTGACCGGCGGGCGGGGCGTGGACATCGTCCTGGACGCGATCGGCGGGGCCGGCTTCGCCGCGCTCGGCGGTGCGGCCGTCGCGGACGGCACCCTGGTCGGCTACGGCTGGCTCGACGAGCAGCCCATCGTGCTGCCCCGGCAGTGGCCGCTCACCGTCCACGGGTACGCCAACATCGCGCTCACCGGCACTCCCGAGGGCCGCCACCGCGCCGCCCACTACCTCGGCTCCGGTCTCACCGACGGCACCCTGCGCCCCGTGGTCGCCGAGGTCTTCGACGGCCTGGACCGCATCCAGGACGCTCACCGCCTGATGGAATCGAACCGCCACACCGGGAAGATCGTCGTACGGCTCTGACCCCGCTCACCCGATTGCCGCGCGGTCGGAATACACCCCCGCCCCGCCGGGTTGACGCCCCCGTAGAGACGCATGCACATGCATGCATCGACCTCCCGGAGGGCGTGTCATGAAGATCGGCATCATCGGCGCGGGCAACATCGGCGGCAACCTCACCCGGCGGCTCACCGCCCTCGGCCACGACGTGTCCGTGGCCAACTCGCGCGGCCCCGAGACGCTCAAGGAACTCGCCGAGGAGACCGGGGCTTCCCCGGTCCGCGCCGAGGAGGCGGCCAGGGGCGCCCAGGTCGTGGTCGTCACCGTCCCCCTGAAGGCGGTTCCGGGCCTCCCCTCCGGCCTGCTGGACGGCGCGGCCGAGGGCGCCGCGGTGATCGACACCGGCAACTACTACCCGCAGCGCGACGGCCGGATCGCGGCCGTCGAGGACGAGGGCCTCACCGAGAGCCGCTGGACCGAACAGCACCTCGGCCACCCGGTGATCAAGGCCTTCAACGGCACCTACGCCCAGGACATCCTGGACCGCCCCCGCCCCGCGGGCGACCCCGAGCGCATCGCCCTCCCGGTGGCCGGC
Organism: Streptomyces sp. NPDC031379; assembly: GCF_055569615.1. NCBI lineage: Bacteria > Bacillati > Actinomycetota > Actinomycetes > Kitasatosporales > Streptomycetaceae > Streptomyces > Streptomyces sp. NPDC031379. The sequence continues at coordinate 37,356 of NZ_JBVIIT010000028.1, forward strand.
GACGACGAGGCGGCCAAGCGGACCGTCCGCGACCTGATCGACGAACTGGGCTTCGACACCGTCGACGCGGGCGGCATCGACGACTCCTGGCACCAGCAGCCGGGAACCCCCGTGTACGGCCTCCGGGCAGGAGTCGAGGGCGTGAAGAAGGCCCTGGCGGCCGCCTCCCCGGAACGGCCGGCGGACTTCCGGGCCTGAGCCGGACGCCCTGCCACCGGCAGACCCGGACCGTCCGGCGGCCGGCCCGGGCACGGGATCGCCGGGCGGTGTCGCACCGCCGCCGGGCCCGTTCCACCGAATGCCGAGTTACCCGGCCGACGCGGGACGCGGGCCCCTAGGATGTGAGGCTCCAGGGCGGTGAGATGAGGGGGGCCCGTGTTCGAGACGGCCAAGGCTGCGCACACCGACCAGGACGAGACCGTTCCGTCCGTCGACGTGTTGGTGTCCATCGACGGCGGACCGCCCACGGGCGCGGGCGACATGGGCATCTTCGGCCGCAACGGCGGCGACGCCTCGCTCCGGCAGATCCCGGTGGCGATTCTGCGTGACAACCTGCAGCGCACCGTCGACGCACTGCAGCAGGTGCTCGGCAGCCTTCAGGTGCCGGACGCGGGCATGCCGCTGCGCCAGGCCCAGGTGTCCTTCGAGATCACCGCGAGCGGAGGCATCGCCCTGGTCGGCACCTCGGCTCAGGTCGGAGCCAAGGGAGCGATCACGCTGACCTTCGGTGCGTGACGGGCCGTCGGCATGAACGGCACCCACCGCGCCCTGCTCATCGGCGTACCGAACTACCGCGACGAGGCCATCGACGACCTTCCGTTCGTGGTCGACGACATGACGGAACTGGCGGACGTCCTGGCGGACGCCGGCTATCACGTGACCGTCCACGACACCGAGGAGACCGACCTCGACGGCATCGACTCGGCCGTCGAGGCGTTCTTCCAGGACGCGGCCCCGGGCGAGACGCTGCTGCTCTACCTCAGCGGCCACGGCATCCACCACGACAGCAAGGACTACCTGGTGCCCAAGGGCGCGCGCACCAGGTCCCACGACTTCCGCCGCCGATGTCTCCCGCTGGATTTCGGCGGGTACGTCGAGCGCAGCCGGGCCGGTGACGTCATCGTCTTCGTCGACGCCTGCCGCGAGGGCATCGATCTCAAGGAGATGGCCGGGATCAACGCGGCCGGCTGGTCCGACATGAAGGTGGCCCGCACCGGCGAACGGCACTACTGCCACGTCTACGCCTGCTCCCCCGGGGAGCGCGCCCGCTACACCACGGCCGGGAACACCACCTTCAGCATCTTCTCCCGTGCCCTGAGCACGGTGGTGGCCGACGAGGCCGGCCCCGGCACCGTGCGGGAACTCAAGGAACGACTGCAGAGCGCGACGGACGAGCTGACCGCAGAGCACAACTGTCCCCGGCAGCAGATCAGGGTGCAGACCGAGTCGGACATCGACGAGTTCGTCGTCTTCCCGCGGGCCGACCGTGATCTGCCCGGGGCCGTCGGAGAGCATCCCTGGGTCACGGCGGCGCGCGCCCATCCCGCCTGGCAGCAGGTCGGGGACGGCCCCGACAGCGAGAACCTGCGGGCTGCCGCCGTCTCGGTCGTCGCCCATGTGGCCGGGCAGGCCGACCGGGACGAGGCGCGGCTGACCGCCGACCCCTGGCGGCCCGTCGAGTTCGCCGAGCGCATGAGCGACCGGGTGGGCTGGCTGCTGTCCAAGGTCCTCAACCCCGAGAAGCTGGCGCTGTCTCCGGCCGAGGCGGCCCTGATGGTCGTCGTGCCCTACCTGTATGTGGCCTGCGCGAACCGGTCGGCGGCCCAAGCGCTGGTGGCCGACCCGGAGAACCTCGGCACCGCCGAGTCCCCCACCCCCGAACGGGCGGCCTACGAGCACTTCTTCACCGGCCGTCCCCGGCTCGTGCGCCGAGCGGAGCTGTCCGCCCGTTCCGCCCGGGCCGACGGGGCGTCCGGCATCGCCTGGTGGCTGTTCCGCCGCTGGCTGGCCGAGCAGCCCGGCGACGCCCACGACCAGGTCCTGGCCGGCCTGCTCGGCCCCGTCGAGGAACTGCTGGAGGACCTCCCGGCCGGCTCCCACCGGACCCTCGTCGCCGAGCTGCTCGAGGGTGACGCGCTGCCCACCCTGCTGCGCTGCCTGCGCAGTTCCTTCGATGCCACCGTCGTGCGGTCCGAGCGTCAGCTCGCGGCCGGATCGGGCGCGGAGCAGCACCTGCGCGTCCAGCTCCTGGTCGTCCTGCTGACCGTGGCGCACCATCTCGCGATCGACCCGGTCCTGCTGCCCGACGTGATCGTCGACCATCTGAGCATCAGCTACGCCGTGGACCTCGCCGAGCTGCACACCACCATCCGGACGGCGCGCTGGGACCCGCGAGGTCGCACCCGCGTCCTGAACGCCGCCTGCCGGCATCCCGCGGTCGGGCTCGCCCTGCGGCAGCAGGCCGAGGCGGTCGACGCGCTGCTGGGCGCCGTCGACGTCCAGGTCGGCAGCGACCCCCGGCTCGCCCCGCTGCGCGACCTGCCGGTGCACGCCACCGCCGACCAGGTGCACGCGGCGGCGGACTCCCGCGGCAGACCCGTCTACGAATCCACCGATCTGCGCTTCCGGCTCGCCGACGACCGCATCCAGGAACTCCTCATGGGCGAGCAGCTCTACGGCGATCCCGCCCTGGCGATCAGGGAGCTGTACCAGAACGCACTGGACGCCTGCCGCTACCGCGGCGCCCGGACCGCCTACCTGCGCCGCCAGGGTGCCCAACTTCCCGACTGGCAGGGACGGATCACGTTCGTCCAGGGCGTCGACGACGTCGGCCGTCCGTACGTCGAGTGCACCGACAACGGCATCGGCATGGGGGAGCGTGAACTGCGCGAGGTCTTCTCGCACGCCGGCAAGCGCTTCGCCGACCTGCCCGAGTACCACGACGAGTTCGCCGCCTGGCGGGCCGAGGGCATCGAGCTGCATCCGAACAGCAGGTTCGGTATCGGCGTGCTCAGCTACTTCATGATCGCCGACGACATCTCGGTGACCACCTGTCGCCTGGACCGGGACGGGCACCCCGGCCGCCGCCTCCAGGTGGACATCGCGGGTCCGGGCTCCCTCTTCCGCATCCGGCATCTGGGTCGCGGCTACGACGCCTGCACCACCGTGCGCCTCTACCTCCGCCCCTCCGACCGTCCGCTCTCCTGCACGGATCTGCTGCGAAGGCTGCTGTGGATCTCCGAGTACGAGGTCGTCGCGGAGGAGGCGGGGACCAGGCTGGAGTGGCAGCCGAACGTGTTGTCGGCCGTGGCGCCGTTGGGCGGCTCGGACCCCTACTCCGTCGAGGCCGCGCGGGTGGAGGGCGCGCGGGTGGATGCCACCTCGGGCCCTGAGGTGTGGTGGGCCAGTACCCACGGCGGTGTGCTCGCGGACGGCGTCTGGGTGGGGGAGCGGTTGTTCGGTGCCGTCGTCAACCTCACCGGGCGGTACGCGCCCCAGCTGACCGTCGACCGCAGACGGATGCTGGGCCATGACCGGGCGCACGTCGCCGAAGTGCTGTACCAGGAGATACCGGCCCTGCTGCTGGAGCAGGGCCAGGTGCTGGATCACGGCTGGCTCTCGGAACTGGTGATGCACCGGCCGGCGCTGGCCGACGCGGTCCATGACGCCGTGGTGCGGGCCGCATACCGGCCGTGGGTGGTGAACGGCCACGAACTGGACGTGACGATGGTGGGCTGCTTCCCGGCGGACGTGGGCCTGATCCTGACCGACGACTCGCTGATGCGCGGATTCGTCGGCGCGAGCGTCCCGGCGGCCGTCCAGGACTGGCGCACACTCAGTTGGGCGGCCGCCGGTGCCATCGCCGGGGCGACCGTCGTCGATCCCGTCGCGCTGCCGGTCGCGCGGCCGACGGACGATGCCGTGCTCGCCGCGGACGGGAGTGCGGCGAACGCCTCACCGAACGACAGACAGGGCAGCACGTGGCTCAATCCCACTGGGCCGGTGCCGCTCGGGCATGTGCTCAGAACAGCACAGGATCTGCGGCGCTCCCCACGGGAGGTGGCGGCACGCCTGGCGGAGCTGGGGTTGCGGCTCGCAGAGGGGGTGCGGGTGCCCGAGACCGTCGACCCCGAGGACCTCGTGCTGCTCAGCCGGGGCAGGGACGGACGACCGCCGTGGACCGCCGATACGTCACCCGTGCCGCTGGGCCATGTGCTGGCGGCCGCCACCACGCTGGGCCGTGCGCCTCGAGCGGTGGCCCAGCGGTTGGCGGAGTGGGGGCTGCGGCCGGCGGAGGGCGTGGTGGTGCCCGAGGCGGCGGACCCGGACGACCTCTTCCTCCTCCGTTTCGCCCGTCGCCAGGCAGAGCCCGCGTGGCTGGACGATGCCGAGCCGGTACCCGTGACACACCTGCTGTCCTGTGCCGAGGCTTCGGGGTGGTCTCCCGCGGTGGTGGCGGCGCGACTGGCGGCCCTCGGGCTGAAGATCCCGCCGGGCCTGACGCTGCCGGACAGTGCCCTGCCCGTCGATCAGAGGCTCCTCGGTGTGGGTGGGTACGCGCCACCGTTCGACTTCTCTGCGCCGGTTCCGCTGGGCCATGTACTGGAGGTCGCCGAGCGGCTGGACTCGACGCCGCAGGCCGTGGTGTCGCGGTTGGAGAAGTGGGGACTGCGCCTGCCGGAGGGCGTGCGTGTGCCCGAACGGGTGCGTCCGGAGGACCTGATCGTGCTCAGCCGTGACCTGGACGGCGTCGGGCCCTGGCTGGACTCGTCGGCTCCCGTTCCGTTGGCGCAGGTGCTGGTGGCCGCGCACGTCCTCGGGTGCCACCCCGAGGACGTGGCACGGGGACTGACGGAGCTGGGAGTCCCCGTCCTCGACGATCCGGTGGTCCCCGAGGTCTTCGATCCCAGCGATCTCGTCTACCTCAGCAAGAGCCTTGACGGGCAGGAACCCTGGCTCGACTGGGGCGCTCCGGTGTCCTTGGGGCACATCCTGTTGAGTGCTGAGCGGACCCGGCGTCGCCCCGCGGAGGTCGCTGCCTTCCTGGCGGCGTGCGGTCTGCGAGTCCCCGAGACGGCCCTGCCCGAGCGGGTGGACCGAAGCGACCTCGACCTCCTCAGCCGGGACAGAGACGGTGACGCGCCCTGGCTGGACTGGCGCGCGCCGGTTCCGTTGACGCACGTGCTGGCGTGTGTGGTCAAGCTCGGGCGCCGTCCCCACGATGTGGCGACGAGATGTGCGGAGCTGGGCGTCACGTGCTCGGACCGGGCAGTGGCGCTGCTGGAGCGCATGACGTGGGAGGATCTCCGTTTCGTGAACAGCGTCGGCTCGGGTGCCGCGTGGCTGGAACAAGGAACCCCGCTGAAGTTGCGGTACGTCTCCCAGTTCGCCGTCCAAGGCGGTCAGCCGCTTCCGGAGACCGCCGAGCGTCTCGTCCGGCTCGGTTTCGTCCTCGCCGGTGACGTCGTCTACGGCTGACGGGCGGGCATCGGGGCCGTCACTCCCGGGCGGCCCACCTGCGCAAGGAGGCCTTGTCGGCGAAGTCCGCCACGTTCTTGTCGTGGGGCTCGGAACTGTACTGGTGGAACCGCCATTTCGCCTTGATGCGGGGTTTGCCCGCGGTGACGTAGTCGGCGATCCACAGGCCGTCGCCGGCGTAGGAGGTCGTGTCGACGGACAGCCAGAAGTGCCGGTTGCAGTAGAGGACGACCCGGTTGTCCGGGCGCAGCTCCTTCAGCTTGCGGATGAAGCGGTCCTTCTCCGCGTTGCCGGCGTGGGTGCCGTCGCCGGTCGTCTCCCAGTCGACGGCGAGCAGGTCGCCGGGGCGGTCCGGGGCGTGGCGGACGAAGTACTCGGCCTGCGCGGTGAGGTTGCCCGGCCACAGGAAGTGGTAGAAGCCGACGACCAGTCCGGCGTCACGGGCGGTCTTCGTCTGGGCGGTGAGTCGGGGATTGACGTACGAGCGGCCCTCCGTCGCCTTGATGAAGACGAAGGAGAGGCCGTCCGTGTCGTACGACGAGGATTGGTACGCGCTGACGTCGATGCCGTGCAGCATGGGCAACTCCATGAAGCGCTGGTGGGGGGAAAGGAGTTGACTGTTGTATGCCCCGCAGCGGCCCGCACGATCCCTCGGCGCCGGGACTGGTCGCCCCGGGCGCGTCAACCGCGGGTCGTCACCGAACCCAGCACGGACGCCGGCTTCGCCACCCAGTCCGAGGTGATCAGGCTCGCGTGGTTCCCGGCCAGCAACGCCAGCCGGGCGGCGGCCTCGGCGTCCGTCGGGTCGGTGGAGGAGATGGCCGGGGACACGTTGTGGGCGTCCGTCGCGATCAGGATGTAGTGGTTCGTGGAGTAGAACGAGGTGTCGTAGCCGCTGTTGACGTAGGTGGCCGCGTCACCGTCGAAGAAGACGAACCAGGGCCGGATCGAGGCGTCGTAGCGACTGGTGCGGGGGTCGCCGTTCTCGGCGCCGAGCACGGCGGGGAAGGCCTGGGCCGCCGCGATGTCGCCGGCCGCGTACAGGTCCCGCAGATGATCGCCGTACTCCTCGTCCGTCCAGTAGTGGTCGAACGGATTGGCCTGCTCCACCGTGCCCGGGATCAGGTCGAAGAGGAACTTGCCCTTCAGCGAGTCGCGGTCGGGCCAGGCGTTCGCCTTGGCGGCGGCGTCGAGGGAGGAGTGCGAGCCGCCCAGCAGGTCGGCCGGCTTGTACACGCTGCTGCCCAGCTTCTGCGAGACGAGCGTGTCGAACTCGTCGGGCCCCAGGCCCGCCCTGTCGTTGAAGCCCAGCTTCATCTCGACCTTGATGACGATCGGCGCATGGTCGGGGTGCAGCTTGTTCCAGGCGGCCATGTTGTCCAGGCAGCTGCCGAGATCCTGGTTGCGGCTCTTGCCGTACAGCTCGTCCGGGGTCTTGGCCGCCTCGCAGTTGTTGTCGTTGCCCAGTGGGTTGCTGTGGCTGACCCGCCAGCGGTGGGTGAGGCTGTCGACGTACACGTCCAGCTCCAGCAGCGAGGCGCCGGAGTCCAGCGCCTGGGCGAAGTACGGGTACTTGGCCTTCTCGTAGGCGTTGTGCGTGCCGATCGCCGTCGTCTCGGAGAACTTCGCCGATGCCGCGTGGGCGTTCCCCGGCAGCACCGCCAGCAGAGCGGCGGCACCCACGAGCGCCGCCGTCCGTCTCATTCCACGCATGGGCCAACTGTCCTTTTTCGTAGGTGAGTTGGCCGCAGCGTAGGGCCGCGCGGTTACCGCACGGTAGCCCCAGGAGGAACGTCATTCCCGGTTCAGCTCACCAGACCGAGGCGGGCGGCGGTCACTCCGGCCTCGAACCGGCTGGAGGTGCCGAGTTTCTCCATGATCTGGTTCATCACACGGCGCAGGGTGCGGTCCGAGCAGGCCAGCCGGCGGGCGATGGTCTCGTCCTTGGCGCCGGTGGCCAGCAGGGCCAGCACCTCGCGCTCCTGCGCGGACAGTTCGTATGCGGTGCGCCCGCGCCCGGTGTGCCGCGCGGTGTGCGGTCGTGCGAGGTCCCAGGCGTGGGTGAAGACCCTGACGAAGCACTGGGCGACGGGCGTGCTGTGCAGGATGACGTCGCCGCCCTCTCCCTGCGGACCCGGCCCCGCCCCGATGACGACGATGGTGCGATCCATGACGTTCATGTGGAGCGGCACCGTCGTGGCCACCCGCACCTCGGCACCGGCGTCGGACAGCGCGTTCAGATAGCGGGCCGGCGCCTGTGACCGCAGGGCCTGCTGAGAGGTCAGCACGCGCATCCGGACGCCGTTCGCCACCATCTCCAGGTCCGAGACGAGGCTGGCTTCCAGGACCTGTGCGTCGGGGAAGGAGTTGCGCATCGCCAGGAACTCCTCCCGGCTGAGCGCGTCCAGTTCCTCCAGCCGCTTGCGGGTGTGCTCGCGGTCCGTGAAGTACTCCGTCTCCACGGCTTCCCGGGCGTCGAGCCGCGGGGCCGCGAGCAAGGACAGGACGTCTTCCATCGCCTGGGCGTCGCGGCTGAGTTCCTCGACCGTCTCGCGCAGCCGACGGCGGTGCTCCAGGGCGATGTGCCGCAGGGCGCGTTCCGGAGGGCTGAGCCGCTCACCGCTCGGGTCCAGCAGCCGCCGGTCCGCCAGCCATCGGGTCAGCTCGGTGGAGATTGCCTGGAGTTCTTCCTTCTCGGTGTCGGAATCCCTCACTCCGGACATCGCGATCCGCTCCACCATGGCCAGGTAGGCCTCCTTCGCCTCGGAGGCCTCCTTCGCTTCGGAGTCCGTCGACCGCCGGCCGTGCGGAGGGTTCTGCGCCGCATGCATGCGCGCACGATAGGGGCGCCTCGCACGGGAGGCCAGAGAGCCGCTTCGGCCACCTGTGCCGGCCGCCCGCCTGGCCAGGAGCGGACGTGCCGGTTTCGGACAGGGGCCGGCGGGCCGCGCTGCCGTTAGCCTCTTCGCCGCCCGCCCGACTTCTCGGGGCCCCGGTGCGCCTCCCCGGCATGCGCGCCGACGGCTGCCGAGCGGGTGGGCACGGCCTCTCGATCGGGCCGGTCCACCGATACAAGGCTTGACCTGTAGTTGGCATGCGCATGCTCATCATGGGCGATGCGGCCCGGCACCCCCGGATCCCGACGCCCACCCCCCGTTTCCTCACACCCCACAAGGAGACACGGTGCTACGACTACGAAGAATCGCCCTGGCGGGCCTCTCGCTGGCCACGGCCGTCGCCGGCCTCGCGGCGCTGCCCGCGACCGCCGAGGCGGCCCCCGCGGGTCCGCACACGGCGACGGCCCCCGCCCTGGCCGCGGCCGCGCCCGACATCGACGTCACCAGGGTCCAGGCGCACCTCACCGAACTGAACGCCATAGCCGGCCGCAACGGCGGCACGCGCCGGTCGACCGGCCAGGGCTACCGCGACTCGGTCGCCTATGTGAAGGGCAAGCTCCAGGCGGCCGGTTACACCGTCACCGAGCAGGCCTGCACCTCCGGCTGCACCAGCGGCGCCGGACCCAACCTGATCGCCGAGTGGCCCCAGGGCGACGCGTCGAAGGTGTACATGTTCGGCTCGCACCTGGACAGTGTCTCCGCCGGGCCCGGCATCAACGACAACGGCTCCGGCAGCGCGACCCTCCTGGAGGTCGCGCTGAAACTCGCCGAGACCAGTCCGTCGATGGCGGCGCGCGTCCGCTTCGGCTGGTGGACGGACGAGGAGCAGGGCCTCAACGGCTCGGACTTCTACGTCCGTTCGCTGACCTCCGCGCAACGCTCGGCGATCAAGGCGTACTACAACTTCGACATGGTCGCCTCGCCCAACGGCGGCTACTTCATCAACCACCTCACCTCCACCGCCGCCCAGCCGATGAAGGCGTACTGGGACTCGCTGAACCTCCAGCCCGAGGAGAACACCGAGGGCGCGGGCCGCTCCGACGACTACTCCTTCGAGAACTACGGCATCCCGACCTCCGGCTACGCCATGGGCGCGAGCGCCCGCAAGACCTCGGCGCAGGCGGCCAAGTGGGGCGGCACGGCAGGCGCCGCGTACGACGGCTGCTACCACTCCTCCTGCGACACCACCAGCAACATCAACGCCACCGGGCTCAACCGCAGCGCCGACGGCGTCGCCTACACGCTGTGGAAGCAGGCGGTCTCGGACACCACCCCGGCGAACGACTTCTCGCTCTCGGCGAGCCCCGCCACGGGCAGCACCGCCCCGGGCGCCTCGCTGACCACCACCGTCTCCACGGCCACCACCAGCGGCTCGGCGCAGACGGTGAACCTGACCGCCTCGGGCGCCCCGTCGGGTGTCACGGTCTCCTTCAGCCCGGCCTCGGTGACCTCCGGCGCCTCGTCCACGGCGACGATCTCCGTCGGCTCCTCCGTGCCGCCCGGCACGTACAACCTCACGATCACCGGCACCGGTGCCACCACGCACACCGCGCAGTACACGCTGACCGTCACGGGCGCGGGCGGCTGCACGGCGGCGCAGGTGATCTCCAACAGCGGTTTCGAGAGCGGTGCGTCGCCGTGGACGGGTGACACCGGTGCGATCGGTTCGTTCAGCGGCCAGTCCGCGCACTCCGGTTCCCGGTACGCGTGGCTGGCGGGCTACGGCTACGCGGCCACCGACACCATCAGCCAGACGGTGACCGTCCCGTCCGGCTGCACGAAGGCGACGCTGAAGTACTGGCTGCACATCGACACCGGCGAGTCGGGCACCACGGCGTACGACACCTTCCAGGTCAAGGTCGACGGAACCGCGAAGCAGACGTACTCCAACGCCAACGCGGCCACCGGGTACACCGAACGCACCCTGGACCTGAGCCAGTACCTCGGCCGGCAGATCACGCTGACCTTCGCCGCCACCGAGGACTCCAGCCTCCAGACCAGCTTCGTCGTCGACGACGCCACCCTGACGACCGGCTGACCGCACACGAGACGACGAAGGGGAGGCGGATTCCCGGAACCCGCCTCCCCTTCCGGCGAAGCCCGTGCGGACGCCGGTACGCCGTCCTGGCCGGTCAGCACTCGATGATGTTGACCGCCAGCCCGCCCCGCGCCGTCTCCTTGTACTTCACGCTCATGTCCGCGCCCGTGTCCTTCATGGTCTTGATGACCTTGTCCAGGGACACCTTGTGGGAGCCGTCGCCGCGCATCGCCATCTTCGCGGCCGTGACCGCCTTCACCGCGGCCATGCCGTTGCGCTCGATGCAGGGGATCTGGACGAGGCCGCCGACCGGGTCGCAGGTCAGGCCCAGATTGTGCTCCATGCCGATCTCGGCCGCGTTCTCGACCTGCTCCGGGGAGCCGCCCAGGACCTCCGCCAGCGCGCCGGCCGCCATCGAGCAGGCGGAGCCGACCTCGCCCTGGCAGCCGACCTCGGCGCCGGAGATGGAGGCGTTCTCCTTGAAGAGCATGCCGATCGCGCCCGCGGCGAGCAGGAAGCGGACCACGCCGTCCTCGTCGGCGCCCGGCACGAAGTCGATGTAGTAGTGCAGAACCGCGGGGATGATGCCGGCCGCGCCGTTGGTGGGAGCCGTGACCACGCGGCCGCCGGCCGCGTTCTCCTCGTTCACCGCCATCGCGTAGAGCGTGATCCACTCCATGGCGTGCGCCAGCGGGTCGCCCTCGGCACGCAGCTGCCGGGCCGAGACGGCCGCGCGGCGGCGGACCTTCAGGCCACCGGGCAGGATGCCCTCGCGGGACATGCCGCGCTGCACGCACGCGCGCATCACGCGCCAGATCTCCAGCAGGCCCGCCCGGATCTCCTCCTCCGTGCGCCAGGCCCGCTCGTTCTCCAGCATGAGGGAGGAGATCGACAGACCCGTCTCCTTCGTCAGGCGCAGCAGCTCGTCGCCCGTGCGGAAGGGGTACTTCAGGACCGTGTCGTCCAGCTTGATCCGGTCCTCGCCCACCGCGTCCTCGTCCACGACGAAGCCGCCGCCGACCGAGTAGTAGGTCTTCGACAGAAGCTCGGCGCCCTGGGCGTCGTACGCCCAGACCGTCATGCCGTTGGCGTGGTACGGCAGCGCCTTGCGGCGGTGCAGGACCAGGTCGTCGTCGAAGGAGAAGGGGATCTCGTGCTCGCCGAGCACCTTCAGGCGTCCGGCCTGCTTGATCGCCTCCACCCGCTCGTCGGCCGTCTCGACGTCCACCGTGCGCGGCGAGGCGCCCTCCAGACCCAGCAGGACCGCCTTCGGGGTGCCGTGGCCGTGGCCGGTCGCGCCGAGCGAGCCGTACAGCTCGCAGCGCAGGGACGCGACGGAACCGAGCAGGTCCTCGTTGCGCAGCCGGCGGGCGAACATGCGCGCCGCGCGCATCGGGCCGACCGTGTGGGAGCTGGACGGGCCGATGCCGATCGAGAACAGGTCGAAGACCGAGATGGCCACGGAAACTCCTCAAGACGGGGTGCTGCGGGGTGGTGCAGAGGGGGGGTGTGGTGGTGCGGGGGTGGGCACCGGCGGGGCATCGCGCACACCTTTCGGTTCCCAGTGTGCGCGATACCCCGCGGAAGCGACTTACTTGTTCAGACCCGGGTACAGCGGGTGCTGGTCGGCCAGGGCCTTCACCCGGGCCTTCAGGGCCTCCGCGTCGTAGGCGGGCTTCAGCGCCTCGGCGATCACGTCGGCGACCTCGGCGAAGTCCTCGGCCGTGAAGCCGCGGGTCGCGAGGGCGGGCGTGCCGATGCGCAGACCCGAGGTGACCATCGGCGGGCGCGGGTCGTTCGGAACGGCGTTGCGGTTGACCGTGATGCCGACCTCGTGGAGGCGGTCCTCGGCCTGCTGCCCGTCCAGCTCGGACTCCCGCAGGTCCACCAGGATCAGGTGCACGTCGGTGCCGCCGGAGAGGACGTTCACGCCGGCCTCGCGGGCGTCGGGGGCCGTCAGGCGCTCGGCGAGGATGCGCGCACCCTCCACCGTACGGCGCTGGCGCTCCTTGAAGTCCTCGCTCGCCGCGACCTTGAAGGAGACCGCCTTGGCCGCGATCACGTGCTCCAGGGGACCGCCCTGGAAGCCCGGGAAGACGGACGAGTTCAGCTTCTTCGCGAAGTCCTTCTTGGCGAGGATGATGCCGCCGCGCGGACCGCCGAGGGTCTTGTGGGTCGTGGAGGTGACCACGTCCGCGTGCTCCACCGGGTTCGGGTGGAGACCGGCGGCGACCAGGCCCGCGAAGTGCGCCATGTCGACCCACAGGTACGCCTCGACCTCGTCGGCGATCCGGCGGAACTCGGCGAAGTCCAGCTGCCGCGGGTACGCCGACCAGCCCGCGATGATCACCTTGGGGCGGTGCTCCTTGGCGAGCTTCTCGACCTCGGCCATGTCGACCAGGCCGGTCGCGGCGTCCACGTGGTACGCGACCACGTTGAACTGCTTGCCGGAGAAGTTCAGCCGCATCCCGTGGGTCAGGTGGCCGCCGTGCGCCAGGTCCAGGCCGAGGATGGTGTCCCCGGGCTGGGCGAGGGCGAACAGGGCCGCCTGGTTGGCGGAGGCGCCGGAGTGGGGCTGGACGTTGGCGTACTCGGCGCCGAACAGCTCCTTGATCCGGTCGATGGCGATCTGCTCGGCGACGTCGACGTGCTCGCAGCCGCCGTAGTAGCGGCGGCCCGGGTAGCCCTCGGCGTACTTGTTGGTGAGGACCGAGCCCTGCGCCTCCATCACCGCGAGCGGCGCGAAGTTCTCGGACGCGATCATCTCCAGCGTGGACTGCTGGCGGTTCAGCTCGGCGTCGACCGCGGCCGCGATCTCCGGGTCCAGCTCGTGCAGGGGCGTGTTCAGGACGGTCATAGGACTACGACTCCTCAGCCGGCGGAAAAGGCGGTGTACTCGTCGGCGGAGAGCAGGTCCCCCGGCTCCTCCGCCACGCGTACCTTGAACAGCCAGCCACCCTCGAAGGGGGCGGAGTTCACCAGCGACGGGTCGTTGACGACGTCCTCGTTGACCTCGGTGACCTCACCGGCGACCGGCGAGTACAGGTCGGAGACCGACTTGGTCGACTCCAGCTCACCGCAGGTCTCGCCCGCGGACACGGTGGAACCGACCTCGGGGAGCTGGACGAAGACGACATCGCCGAGCGCGTTGGCCGCGTGCTCCGTGATGCCGACCGTCGAGACGCCGTCCTCGGCGGCCGACAGCCACTCGTGCTCCTTGCTGTAGCGCAGCTGCTGGGGGTTGCTCATGGCCTGAATTCTCCTGTACGCGCGGGAGTGCTGGTGAAGGGGGGACTGCTGAAGCTGCTCGTGAGCAGGGGGGAATGTGCGCAGGGTCACGTCGTCGGGACGTACCGCGCCCAGTGTCTACTTCTGGCGCTTGTAGAACGGCAGTGCCACGACCTCGTACGGCTCGTGGCTGCCCCGGATGTCCACGCCGACGCCCTCGGTGCCGGGCGCCGCGTGCGCCGCGTCGACGTAGGCGATGGCGATCGGCTTGCCCAGGGTGGGGGAGGGGGCGCCGGAGGTGACCTCGCCGATCACCGCGCCGCCCGCGACGACGGCGTACCCGGCGCGCGGGACGCGACGGCCCTCGGCGACCAGGCCCACGAGCACCCGCGGCGGGTTCTGCTCGGCCCGCGAGGCGGCCTCGGTGAGCGCCTCGCGCCCCACGAAGTCGCCCTCCTTCTCGAACTTGACCACCCGGCCGAGCCCGGCGTCGAAGGGGGTGAGCGAGGTGGTCAGCTCGTGCCCGTACAGCGGCATGCCCGCCTCCAGGCGCAGCGTGTCCCGGCAGGACAGGCCGCACGGGACCAGGCCGACGCCCTCGCCCGCCTCGGTCAGCGCCTGCCACAGCTGCACGGCGTGCTCCGGCTTGACGAACAGCTCGAAGCCGTCCTCGCCGGTGTAGCCGGTACGGGCGATCAGCGCGGGCACACCGGCGACGGTGCCGGGCAGGCCGGCGTAGTACTTCAGGCCGTCCAGGTCGGCGTCGGTGAGGGACTTCAGGATGCCGGGGGACTCCGGGCCCTGCACGGCGATCAGCGCGTAGGCGTCGCGGTCGTCGCGGACCTCGGCGTCGAAGCCCTCCGCCCGCTCGGTCAGCGCGTCCAGCACCACCTGGGCGTTGGAGGCGTTGGCCACGACCATGTACTCGGTCTCGGCCAGGCGGTAGACGATCAGGTCGTCCAGGATGCCGCCGTCGGCCTGGCAGATCATGGTGTAGCGGGCGCGGCCGACGCCGACGGAGGCGATGTTGCCGACCAGCGCGAAGTTCAGGAGGGCGGCCGCCCCGGCGCCGGTGACGGTGATCTCGCCCATGTGCGAGAGGTCGAAGAGACCGGCCCTGGTCCGCACCGCGAGGTGCTCGTCGCGCTCGGAGCCGTAGCGCAGGGGCATGTCCCAGCCGGCGAAGTCGGTCATCGTCGCACCGAGCGAGCGATGCAGCGCGTCCAGCGCGGTGTGGCGCAGCTCAGTGGGTTCGGTACTGCTCATCGGTCGGTCGTCTCCCAAGGCACACGGACGGGGCGAGGAACGTTCCTCCCCATCTGTCATCGGAACCTGAGAGGTTCGCCACGACCGCCACAGGGACGATCACGGCTTGCACCTTGGGTGGAGCCACTGTCACAGCGACCCGCTTTTCAGATGTGCCTCGCCCGCGCGGTAACGGGGCCTGAGAGATTCAAGGGAGGGACTTGCTCCTTCGGCGCCCCAGTGACCTGGGGACTCTCCCGCGCGGATTCAAGCGGCCGGTATGCAGTTGGCGGGCACATCATTGCACGCCGGGCCCCCGCCCGTCAGGGTCCGCTTCTGTAACCGACCTGTGGCAGTACGCGCACCGAACCGCCGACCCTCCGCCATTACCTTCTCTTTACACACAGCGGGCATGGGTATGACCGAGCCCACAGGGGAGGACGATCACGGTGAAGAGGACCACGGCGTACGCCGCCGCACCCGCCACCACGACCGGCGTCGCGGTGCCGAAGCAGCCCTCCGCCTCCGCCCGCGAGCGCTGCGCGGAGCGCCCCGCCCCGGTCGTCCGCGATCTGCGCGACCGGGCCGGCCGCAGCCCCCGCGCCCTGGTCTTCGACCCCCGTGACGTCGTCGTGGTCACCGGCCTGCCGGGCAGCGGCAAGTCCACGCTGATGCACCGCGCGGTCTCCGGCCGGCGCATCGACTCCCAGGACGCCCGCGACCGCTTCGCGGCACGTGTGCCCCGCGGCCTGCCGTACGCCCTCTACCGCCCCCTGGTCCGCCTCGCCCACTACACCGGACTGCGCCGCGCGCTGCGCACCGAGGAGGGCGTCGTCGTGCACGACTGCGGCACCCAGACCTGGGTGCGCGCCTGGCTCGCCCGCGAGGCCCGCCGCCGCGGCGGCACCCTGCATCTGCTGCTGCTCGACGTCACACCCGAGACCGCCCGCGCGGGGCAGCGCGAGCGCGGCCGGGGCGTCTCCCGCTACGCCTTCCGCCGCCACCGCCGTACGACCGCCCGGCTGCTCGGCGCGGTCGAGCGGGGCGAACTGCCCGCGGGCTGCGGCTCGGCGGTCCTGCTGGACCGGGCCGCGGCGGACACCCTGCGCCGCATGGCCTTCTCCAGCTGATCCCCGTGGGCACTGTCGCAGCCACCCGCTAGCCTTTTGAGCCACAGCATGGTTCCCAGCAGGCGGTAGGCAGATGGACTTCCCGGCGGACATTCCCGCGGACTTCCCGGCACAGACGCACCCCCACCCGCACGGCGGTTGGCCCGGCAACGAACTGGAGGAGGTGCTCTCGGCCTCCCTCGGCGTTCCCGCCGCGGGCGGCCGGATCGTCGAGGTCCTCGGCCGGAGCTTCCTGTGGATCCCCCTTCCCAACGGCGGGGGCCCGCACAGCGGCCCGCTGGACCTGCCCACGGTCGACATCGACGGCCAGGCGTACGTCCCGGTCTTCACCTCCGAGGAGCAGCTGCGCCAGGTGGCCGGCTCCCACATGTCCTACACCGTCGCCCCCGCCGTGGAGTTCGCCCAGGGCCTGCCCCCGCAGGTGGGCCTGGCCGTCAACGCCGGCGGCGTGGTCGGCATCCCGCTGCCGCCCGAGGCGGTCGCCGAGCTGTGCCGCGTGGGCCGCACCCCGCTCGACGGCCCCGGCACCGGCGGCCGGGTCCGCCTCTTCGAGCCCGACTGGCAGGAAGACCCGGTCGACTTCCTCTCGGCCGCCTCCGCCGAGTTCGCCGGCATCGGCGTGGTCCTCAGCGCCCGCCGCTGCCTCGCCGCCGTCGAGACGGCGGACCCGGTGATGTACGTGGGCGTGGAGCTGTCCCAGTGGGAGGGCGACCTGCGGGCCCTGCCCCTGGAGGCCCTGGGCAGGGCTCTGGGCAAAGTTCCGGTCAAGTGGCCGGTCAACCTCGTCCTCCTCGACGTGGCCGACGACCCGGTGACCGAGTGGCTGAAGACGAACGTCCGCCCGTTCTACCAGTACGGCCACTGAAAGCCGGCGCCGGCGCAGCCGACTCGAGGGGCGCGGGGAACCGCGTGACCAACCACGACGCACCCGCACCCCAGCACGAAGCCGAGGACCCGAGTTGCCAGGCGCTTAAGCTGTCTCCGAACGCGGGGCACTGAAAAGAAGGGCCGGTACGACAGGTGAGCGCGAGCCACAGCGGCAGCGTCGAGCACATGCTGCGCCAGGTCACGCCCGGGCGCTACGACGCCTACGAGGCTCTGCTGCGCGCCCTCGCCACCCCCTCCTCCGGCCAGATCTGGATGCTCCTGTGGCACGGCCAGGCCGGTTCCCCGGACGCCCAGTACGGGAACATGGAGGTCGACGGCTTCCACTACGCCCCCTGTGTGACCTCCGCCCAGGAGCTGTCGGCCAGCGGCTGGAACCGTTCGTACGAGGTCGTCGACGGGCTGGACGTGGCGCGCACCCTCTATCCGGACCACTACGGCCTCTGGCTCAACCCGCACGCCCCGGGCGGCGGCGTCGGCATCCCATGGCTGGATCTGCGCCGTATCGCCACCGGCCTGGACCGCCAGCCCGCCGGCCCGCTCCGGCTCACGGAGCCCGGCATCGAGGTCCCGCAGTTCTACGCCCTGCTCGCGCAGAACGCCCACCGCACCCCGGCCCTGCGTTCCCTGCGCCGCGCCTGGGTGCAGCCGGCCCTCGGGGCGCCGTACCTCGCCCTCGGCCTGGACGTGTACGACACCTCGCCGGCCGCGGTCGACTCGGTGCGCGCGATGATGCAGCAGTCGGTCGGGGCGGTCCCGGAGGGGCTGCCGGTGTCCACGGTCGCGATGACCGACGACTACGATCCGGTGGTGATGTGGATGCGGGCCAACGCGCGCCCGTTCTACGACCGCGAGGCCCACGCGGCCCCGCCCCGGCCCCAGCTGGGGGCCCCGGCCCCGCCGCAGGCCCCGGCCGCCGGATACGGATATCCGCCGGTGCACGGCGGCTACTGATCAACTCCCCTCCGTGTCCCGCCTCTTGGGGCCGGAGTGTGGAATTTACACAGGCGACACACTTCTGCGCGCGTAGACATCGGCTGAACGTCCCGAACCGCGCAAAATTGCCGTTCTGTCCCAACTGGCCCACGTCCGAGAGTCGTTACCCACTGTTCGGATAACGGAATCCCCTGCACTGCATCACGGTTGCGCATACTTTCGCCGTCAGCTCTGGCGGGTGATCGCAGCGACGCTGAAGACTCGCGAGTCAGACAGGAGGTCGAGACCTCCTGATCGATGGCAAGTCGACAAAGCCGCAATCCGCGGCAGGCGCAGGCCGGTCACCACCGGCGAGAGGGGTCGCTCACCGTGACCGCACCGATCGAGACCACCGGGGCGGCAGCCGAGGCACAGCCGGAAGCTGTGCTGGAGGGTGCCGATAAGGGGCAGATCGAGGGTCGTTCCCTGGGCCGGATCGCCTGGACCCGGTTCAAGAGAGACAGGGTCGCCGTCGCCGGCGGCGTCATCGTGATCCTGCTGATCGCCCTCGCGATCCTCTCGCGCCCCCTCCAGGCCCTGTTCGGCCTCGACCCCAACGCCTTCCACCAGGACCTGATCACCCCCGACACCTCCCTCCCCAAGGGAAGTTGGGGCGGCATGAGCCTCGACCACCCGCTCGGCGTGGACCCGAAGTTCGGCCGTGACATCGCCACCCGCGTCCTGGAGGGCTCCTGGGTGTCGCTGGTGGTCGCCTTCGGCGCGACCATCCTGTCCAACGTGATCGGCGCGATCATGGGTGTCATCGCGGGTTACTACGGTGGACGGGTCGACTCGATCATCAGCCGGCTGATGGACACCTTCCTCGCCTTCCCCCTCCTGCTGTTCGCCATCGCCATCTCCGCCACCCTCCAGGGCGGCGCGTTCGGCCTCAACGGACTGCCGCTCCACCTGAGCGTGCTCATCTTCGTCATCGGCTTCTTCAACTGGCCCTATCTGGGCCGGATCGTCCGAGGCCAGACCCTCGCCCTGCGCGAGCGCGAGTTCGTCGACGCCTCCCGCGGCATGGGCGCCAAGGCCCCGTACATCCTGTTCCGGGAGCTGATGCCCAATCTGGTCGGCCCGATCATCGTCTACTCGACGCTGCTCATCCCGACCAACATCCTCTTCGAGGCGTCCCTGAGCTACCTCGGCGTCGGCATCCAGCCCCCGCAGGCCTCCTGGGGCGGCATGCTCCGCGAAGCGGTCACCTACTACCAGGTCGATCCTCAGTACATGATCGTCCCCGGTCTCGCCATCTTCGTGACCGTCCTCGCCTTCAACCTGCTGGGCGACGGTCTCCGCGATGCTCTCGACCCGCGCAGCCGCTGACGCCTGCCGCCGAGAGCCCGAAAAGTTTCCGACAATGGAGGGGAAAGCGCCCATCATGCGAAGGTCAGCGCTGGCCGCTATGGCGGCCATCGGCTCCGTCAGCCTGCTTCTCGCAGGCTGCAGCAAGGCCGATGACAACAAGAACGAGAACGGCACCAAGTCGGCCGGGGCCAACGCCGCGACCAAGGGCGTCGTCAACGCGTCCGACAAGAAGGGCGGCACGCTCACCTACGAGCTGTCCGACGTCCCGGACTCGTTCGACCCGGGCAACACGTACTACGCCTACATGTACAACCTCAGCCGGCTGTACGCCCGCCCGCTGATGACCTTCCAGCCCGGTGCGGGCGAGAAGGGCAACACCCTCGTCCCGGACCTCGCGGCGAGCAAGGGCGTCCCGAGCGACGGCGGCAAGACCTGGACGTACAAGCTGCGTGCGGGCCTGAAGTACGAGGACGGCTCGCCGATCACCTCGAAGGACGTCAAGTACGCCGTCGAGCGCTCCAACTTCGCGCGTGACGTGCTCTCCCTCGGCCCGAACTACTTCCAGCAGTTCATGGCCGACGGCGACAAGTACAAGGGCCCGTACAAGGACAAGAGCGCCAAGGGTCTGTCCTCCATCCAGACGCCGGACGACACCACGATCGTCTTCCACCTGAAGCAGGCCTTCCAGGAGTTCGACTACCTGGTCGCCGCCCCGCAGACGGCTCCGGTGCCCAAGGCGAAGGACACCGGCGTCGACTACGTCAAGCACATCGTCTCCTCGGGCTCCTACAAGTTCCAGAGCTACGAGGACGGCAAGCAGGCCGTCCTGGTGCGCAACGAGAACTGGGACGCGAAGACGGACCCGCTGCGCAAGCAGCTGCCGGACAAGATCGTCGTCAAGCTGAAGGTCAACCCGGAGACCATCGACCAGGACGTCCTGGCCGGCGACGCGATCGACCTGGCCGGTACGGGTGTCCAGGCCTCCACGCAGGCCAAGGTGCTCACCGACGCCTCGAAGAAGGCCAACACGGACAACACCTACGGTGGCCGTCTGGTCTACCTGGCGATCAACACCACGGTCGCGCCGTTCGACAAGGTCGAGTGCCGCAAGGCCGTGCAGTACGCGATCGACAAGGTCTCGGTGCAGACCGCCGAGGGCGGCCCGATCCGCGGTGAGGTCGCCTCCACGGTCCTGCCGCCGGACATCCCGGGCTACGAGAAGGCCGACGCCTACGCCACCTCGGGCAACAAGGGTGACGCCGCCAAGGCCAAGGAGCAGCTGAAGGCCTGCGGCAAGTCGTCGATCTCGACGAACATCTCGGCCCGCTCGGACCGTCCGCAGGAGATCGACGCCGCCACGGCGATCATCAACTCGCTG
The DNA here is from genome assembly GCF_055569615.1 of Streptomyces sp. NPDC031379. Taxonomy (NCBI): domain Bacteria; kingdom Bacillati; phylum Actinomycetota; class Actinomycetes; order Kitasatosporales; family Streptomycetaceae; genus Streptomyces; species Streptomyces sp. NPDC031379. The sequence continues at coordinate 57,921 of NZ_JBVIIT010000028.1, forward strand.
AAGAGCGTCGGCATCAACGCCACCCTCAAGCAGTACCCGTCCGGCAAGTACTTCACCGACTACGCGGGTGTGCCGAAGTTCACCAAGAAGCAGAACATCGGCCTGGAGATGATGCAGTGGGGTGCCGACTGGCCCTCCGGCTACGGCTTCCTGCAGCAGATCCTGAACGGCAAGGCGATCAGCCAGTCCGGTAACACCAACCTGTCGCAGTACGACAACAAGGACGTCAACGCTCTGCTGGGCAAGGCGATCGGTACCCAGGACGACACCGAGCGCAACAGCCTCTACACGCAGATCGACAAGAAGACCATGGACGATGCCGTCCTCGTCCCGCTGACCTACTTCAAGGTCCTGCTCGCCCGCCCGCAGAACTACACCAACCTGGTTTCCACGGCGGCCTTCAGCGGTCAGTACGACTACCTCAACATCGGCGTCGCGTCGAAGTAGCAGCCCCGGAAGGCAGGTGAAGGCATTGGTGCCCGCGGGCTTCGCGGCCCGCGGGCACCAGCGCCGGTCCCCGTGATCTCGTACATCCTCCGCCGGACGTTCGCGGCAGTGATCCTGCTGCTGGTCGTCTCCGCGGTCACCTTCGCCATCTTCTTCCTGCTGCCACGGCTCGTCGGCCAGACAGCGGACCAGCTGGCGCAGCAGTACATCGGCAAGAGCCCCTCAAAGGCGGACATCGCCGCTGTCAAGCACAACCTCGGTCTGGACCAGCCCGTCTACGTCCAGTACTGGCACTTCATCAAGGGGATCGTGGCCGGCGCCACCTACGACCTCGGCCCCACCACGGTGCACTGCGACGCGCCCTGCTTCGGTTACTCCTTCAAGAACCACCAGGCAGTCTGGCCGGAGCTGACCTCACGTCTTCCGATCACCCTCTCGCTGGCCGTGGGTGCCGCCGTCCTGTGGTTGATCTCGGGTGTGGTGGCCGGTGTCGTCTCGGCGCTGAAGCCGCGCTCGGTGCTCGACCGGGGCTTCATGGGCATCGCGCTCGCCGGCGTCTCGCTGCCCATGTTCTTCACGGGCAACCTGGCGATCCTGCTCTTCGAATACCAATGGCCGATCTTCGGCAAGACCTACGTCCCGTTCACCGAGAACCCCTCGCAGTGGGCCAACACCCTCTTCCCCGCGTGGTGTTCGCTGGCGTTGCTCTACTCCGCCATCTACGCCCGGCTCACCCGCTCGGGCATGCTGGAGACGATGAACGAGGACTTCATCCGCACGGCCCGCGCCAAGGGCCTGCGCGAGCGCAAGGTCGTCGTCCGGCACGGTCTGCGGGCCGCCCTCACCCCGATCATCACCGTCTTCGGCATGGACATCGGCCTGCTGCTCGGCGGTGCCGTGATCACCGAGAGCGTCTTCTCGCTGCCCGGCATCGGCCAGTACGCGGTGCAGGGCATCACCGACAACGACCTGCCCAAGATCCTCGGCGTGACCCTGCTCGCCGCCTTCTTCGTCGTGATCGCAAATCTCCTGGTGGACGTGCTCTACGCCGCCGCCGACCCGCGGGTGAGGCTCTCGTGACCGAACTCTCCAAGACCGGCGCCGCCGTGGGCGAGCCCACCTCCACCGGCAAGGCACCCGAGGCCTTCCTCGAGGTCCGCGACCTCAAGGTGCACTTCCCGACCGACGACGGCCTGGTCAAGTCCGTCGACGGGCTCAGCTTCTCGCTGGAGAAGGGCAAGACCCTCGCCGTCGTCGGCGAGTCCGGCTCCGGCAAGTCCGTCACCTCGCAGGCCATCATGGGCCTGCACCGGCTCGGCACCCGCGGCAAGAACGTGCAGATGTCCGGCGAGATCTGGCTGGACGGCAAGGAACTGGTCTCCGCCGCCCCGGACGAGGTGCGCAAGCTCCGCGGCCGCGAGATGGCGATGATCTTCCAGGACCCGCTGTCCGCGATGCACCCCTACTACAAGGTCGGCGACCAGATCGTCGAGGCCTACCGGGTGCACCACGACGTCAGCAAGAAGGTCGCCCGCACGCGGGCCATCGAGATGCTCGACCGCGTCGGCATCCCCGAGCCCGCCAAGCGTGTCGACGGCTACCCGCACGAGTTCTCCGGCGGTATGCGCCAGCGCGCCATGATCGCCATGGCGCTGGTGAACAACCCCGAGCTGCTCATCGCTGACGAGCCGACCACCGCCCTCGACGTGACCGTCCAGGCGCAGATCCTCGACCTGATCCGGGACCTGCAGAAGGAGTTCGGCTCCGCGGTCATCATGATCACCCACGACCTCGGTGTGGTCGCCGAGATCGCCGACGACGTCCTCGTGATGTACGGCGGCCGGTGTGTGGAGCGCGGTCCGGCCGGCGAGGTCTTCGAACAGCCGCAGCACCCCTACACCTGGGGCCTGCTCGGCTCGATGCCCCGCATCGACCGCGAGACCTCCGAACGGCTCATCCCGGTCAAGGGCTCCCCGCCGAGCCTCATCAACGTCCCCTCGGGCTGCGCCTTCCACCCGCGCTGCCCGTACGCGGACATCCCCAAGGGGAACGCCACCCGCACGGTGCGCCCCGAGCTGGAGCAGGTGAGCACCGGACACTGGTCCGCCTGCCACCTCTCGACCGAGGACCGCCAGCGGATCTGGACCGAAGAGATTGCGCCGAAGCTGTGAGTGAGACCAAGAAGACGGACACTGCCGCCGAGGCCGCGATCCCGAAGCAGGCGTCGGCTCCCGAGGACCGCGAGGTGCTGCTCCGGGTCGAGGGCCTGACCAAGCACTTCCCGATCAAGAAGGGCATCCTGCAGCGCCAGGTCGGCGCCGTGAAGGCCGTCGACGGCATCGACTTCGAGGTGCGCAAGGGCGAGACCCTGGGCGTGGTCGGCGAGTCGGGCTGCGGCAAGTCGACCATGGGCCGGGTCATCACCCGGCTGCAGGACCCGACCGGCGGGAAGATCACCTTCGAGGGCCAGGACATCACGCGGCTGAGCACCGGGCAGATGCGTCCGCTGCGCCGCGACATCCAGATGATCTTCCAGGACCCGTACGGCTCCCTGAACCCCCGTCACACCATCGGCTCGATCGTCTCGGCGCCCTTCCGGCTCCAGGGCGTGGAGCCCGAGGGCGGGGTGAAGAAGGAGGTCCAGCGGCTCCTCGAACTGGTGGGTCTGAGCCCGGAGCACTACAACCGCTACCCGCACGAGTTCTCCGGCGGTCAGCGCCAGCGCATCGGCATCGCCCGCGCGCTCGCCCTGAAGCCGAAGCTGGTGGTGGCGGACGAGCCGGTGTCCGCGCTGGACGTGTCGATCCAGGCGCAGGTCGTCAACCTCATGGACGACCTCCAGCAGGAACTCGGCCTCACCTACGTGATCATCGCGCACGACCTGTCCGTCGTCCGGCACGTCTCGGACCGGATCGCGGTGATGTACCTCGGCAAGATCGTCGAGCTGGCCGACCGCAGCTCGCTGTACCAGGCGCCGATGCACCCGTACACCAAGGCGCTGATGTCGGCCGTGCCGGTGCCGGACACCAAGCGCCGTGGGCAGAAGAGCGAGCGCATCCTGCTCCGCGGCGACGTGCCCTCGCCCATCGCCCCGCCCTCCGGCTGCCGCTTCCACACCCGGTGCTGGAAGGCGACGCAGATCTGCAAGACGACCGAGCCGCAGCTCGTGGAGCTGAAGCCGGGTCAGCGGGTCGCCTGCCACCACCCGGAGAACTTCGCCGACCAGGCGCCGCAGGACACGGTCCTGCTGTCGGTGGCGAAGGCGGCGTCGGAACTGGTTCCGGACGCGGTGGCCTCCGGCGGTGCGGCGGAGAAGGAGCCGGTCGCCGAGAAGGAGCCGGTCGCCGAGAAGGCGGCGGCTTCCGAAGAGGCGGCCGTCTCCGAGGAGGAGGCTCCGGCTGCCGAGGACGCGGCTGTCTCTGAGGAGGCTCCGGCTGCTGAGGACGCGGCTGTGTCCGAGGAGGCGTCGGCTTCCGAGGAGGAGGCTCCGGCTTCCGAGGAAGAGGCTCCGGCTGCGGAGGACGCGGCTTCCGACGGCGACGCGGCCGTTTCCGAGGACGAGGCGGCTGCCGAGGAGGCCGCTGCTTCCGAGACCGCGGCGGAGTCCGGCGCGAAGACCGGCCCCGGCGCGAAGGTCTCGACCGAGAAGGCCGGGAAGGACTCCCAGGAGTCAACCGACAAGTAACGCATGACAACTGGGCAAAGTCATGCACATGCCCGAGCGGGAGAGTGCAGAGTCGTCCGTGTCCGACCACTGATCGGTACACGCTCGAAAGGGACGATTCATGGCACTCTCCCGTTCGGCACGTTTAGGCTCGCTCGCCACCGCGGCGGCCTCCTTCCTCGTCATCGCCGCCTCCGCCGCCCCGACCCCAGGCGCTCCCGGCATCGGCGACACCTACTTCCCTCGGCTGGGCAACGGCGGCTTCGACGCCCGGCACTACGACCTGGACATCGCCTACGCCCCGGACACCGGCCGCCTGGACGGCCGTACGACCCTCACGGCCCGCGCCACCCGCAAGCTCTCCTCCTTCGACCTCGACCTGCAGCAGCTGGAGATCACCAGGGTCGAAGTCGACGGCAGACGCGCCCGGTTCACCCGTGACGGTGACGAGGTCACCGTCACCCCGCGGCACAGTCTGCGCGCCGGACGGGACTTCACCGTGAGCGTCACCTACGGCGGTGTGCCGCAGGCCCTCGGCGGCCCCATCGTGTTCGGCTCCTCGTACGGCTGGATGAAGACCGACGACGGAGTCTTCGTCGCCTGTGAGCCCAACGCCGCCTCGACCTGGTTCCCGTCCAGCGACCACCCCTCCGACAAGGCGACCTACGACATCCGGATCAAGGCACCGCGGGGCCTGACCGGCGTCTCCAACGGCCGGCTCGTGTCGACGTACGACAAGGGCGGCTCGACGTACACCCACTGGCGGGAGCGCAGGCCCATGGCCACGTACCTCGCGACGGCCACCATCGGGAAGTTCGACGTGCGCACCGGGCGGACCCCCGGCGGCATCCCGGTCTATGTCGCCGTCGACCCGGTGCTGAAGAACAGCAACAACGTCGACGTGTACGCCGTCACCTCCGCGGCCACCGACTACTGGTCCCAGGTCTTCGGGCCGTACCCCTTCGAGGAGACCGGCGCGATCGTCGACGACATGCCCGAGGCCGGGTTCTCGCTGGAGGTGCAGAGCAAGCCCGCCTACTCGGCCGTGCGCAGCGAGACGACCATCGTGCACGAGCTGGCCCACCAGTGGTTCGGCGACTCGGTGAGCGTGGCGCGGTGGAAGGACATCTGGCTCAACGAGGGCTTCGCCACCTACGCCCAGTGGCTGTGGGCGGAGCACCAGGGCACCCGCTCCGCCCACGACTCCTTCCTGGCCGGCTACAACGCCCGCCCGGCCGACTCCGCCTTCTGGCAGATCGAGGTGGCCGACCCACAGCGCGACACGATGTTCGCCTCCGCCGTCTACCAGCGCGGGGCGATGACGCTCCAGGCGCTGCGCGAGCGGATCGGCGACAGCGCCTTCTTCGAGCTGCTGCCCGCCTGGACGAAGCTCCACCGGTACGGCAACGCGGACACCGCCGACTTCATCCGCCTCGCCGAGCACGTCAGCGGGCGGCAGCTGGACGATCTCTTCGATGCCTGGCTGTTCACAACAGGGAAACCGAGCCTGTGAGCCTGGCTTTGTAAGGTTCAGGCGCTTCGACAGGTAAGAATGTCAGGGTGCAGCTCCAGCAACTCTTCAGTCCCTCCGTCCAGCACACGCTCGATGTCATCGGCATCTTCGTGTTCGCGATCTCCGGCGCGCTGCTGGCCGTCCGGAAGAACTTCGACGTCTTCGGCATCGCCGTCCTCGCCGAGGTCACCGCACTGGGCGGAGGGCTGTTCCGCGACCTGGTCATCGGGGCCGTGCCCCCGGCCGCCTTCACGGACCTCGGGTACTTCGTCACCCCGCTGCTGGCCGCGCTCGTCGTCTTCTTCCTGCACCCGCACGTGGAGCGCATCCAGGCGGCGGTGCTCGTCTTCGACGCGGCCGGTCTCGGCCTGTTCTGCGTGAGCGGTACGACGAAGGCGTACAGCTACGGCCTCAATCTCACCGCGTCGGCGACCCTGGGCCTCGCCACCGCCGTCGGCGGCGGCGTGCTGCGGGACGTCCTCGCCAACGAGGTCCCGTCCCTGCTGCGCTGGGACCGCGATCTGTACGCCGTCCCGGCTATCGTCGGTGCCACGATGGTCGTGCTGTTCATCCACTACGACGCCCTGACCCCGTTCACCAGCGGGCTCGCGGTCGTCACCGGCTTCGTGCTGCGGCTGCTCGCGATGCGGTACCACTGGCGAGCGCCGCGTGCGTGGAACCGCCGGTCGACCGTGACCGAGGAGTAGCCGCGGTGGATCCGGTGGCCCCGGCCTCGGTCCGCGTGAGGGAACCGGTGGCTCCGCCGCCGGAGCCGTCCCGTCCCCCGGCGTGGTTCTCGCCCGTCTGCAGGGTCAGCCAGCGGAAGACCTCCGGGACCTGTGGCCGCCACAGCGCCATGGTGTGGCCGCCGGCGCTGCGCGGCAGGAACACCACGTGCACGGTCGTAGGAGCCTTGGCGACGGACTCCAGGGCCACGCCCGCCTGGTAGCCGTCGCCGGACTCACCGGAGAGGTACAGCGCGACCCGGGGCGGCACGGGCGCCTTCCTCAGCAGCAGGTAGGGATTGTTCTCGGCGCGCAGGGCGGGGGTCTGGGCGGCGAGGGAGCCGCGTTCGCCGATCGGGTCGTTGTAGCCGGACAGGCTCACCGCGGCCCGGTAGCGGTCGGGGTGGGCCACCGCCAGCTTGGCCGCGCAGTGCGCGCCCGCCGAGTACCCGGCCACCGCCCAGCCCTGGGGCGCCGGCCGGGCCCGGAAGTTGTCCGTGACCATCTTCGGCACGTCGATGCTGAGCCAGCTGTCGGCGTTGACCTGGCCCGGGATGTTGGCGCAGCCGGTGTCGGCTCCGGCCAGCAGGTTGGTGCGCGGGGCGACCAGGATGAACGGTGCCACCCGCCCGCTCCTCATCAGCGGCAGCAGCTGCTCGTGGGCCCCCAGCGACCCGAACCACGCCTTGGCGGATCCGGGGTAGCCCGGCAGCAGCTCGACCACCGGGAACGTGCGGTGCCGGTAGGCCGGGTCGTCGTACTGCGGCGGCAGCCAGACGTAGACCTCCGCGTTCACGCCCGAGACGCGGCCCTTGAGCTGGGTGACCCGGACGCCCCCGGCCGCACCCATGCCGGGCCCGTGGGCCGCCGTGAAGCGCTGCTCGACCCTGGGCAACCGTTTCACCGCGATCCCGCCGGTACCGTCCGGGCCCAGGTCCGCGGCCCGCTGGACGTGGTCGCCGGTGCCGAGCAGGTCGGCCCAGTCGTCGTACAGGCTGTTCTGGTTGTTGACCAGGACGAAGACCAGCGTGACGGCCGTGCCCTGGGCGAACAGCAGCATCAGTACCCGCGCCGCCGCCCGCAGGGGCCTGGGCCCGCGCAGGCGCGACCACAGCGCGAGCGGCAGGACGAGGGCGACCACGGCCAGTGCGACGGCCGTGCAGAGGAACGGGGTCCCGGTGAGGCTCATGCCCTCCTAGAGGGGAATCACGGGCCCCGGGTTGTGGACGTGTCGGGACACTTACCGAGAAATTGCCGGGATCCCACCGGGGGCGGCGCGGCAGCCGGAGGATGTCATCCGCCCGCAACAACCAAAGCTACCGCTTAGTAATTTCCTGTTGTACCGTTCATCCATGCCAGAAGCAGCTTCCGCCCCCTCCGCCCCTCTCGGCTTCGCTCGCGCGGGGGGACCCCCGACGCGGGCCGTGATCGGCGACAGCGAGTTCGACCGGGACACGGCGGTCACCCGGCGCGCGCCCGGCGTCTACGACATCGACCTCTCGGCCGGCTGGACCATCATCAGCGCCGTCAACGGCGGCTATCTGCTGGCCGTGCTCGGCAGGGCCCTCGCGGACACCCTCCCGCACCCGGACCCCTTCACCGTCTCCGCGCACTACCTGACCGCCTCCCAGCCGGGCCCGGCGGTCATCCGCACGGAGCAGGTGCGCACCGGCCGCACCCTCTCCACCGGCCAGGCCTCGCTCTTCCAGTACGACGACGAGGGCAACGAGGTCGAGCGCATCCGCGTCCTCGCCTCCTACGGCGATCTCGCCGCCCTCCCCGACGACGTCCGTACGACGGCGACCCCGCCCGCGATCCCGCCGCTGGAGCAGTGCTTCGGCCCCGACGACTCTCCCGCTCCGGTGCCGGGCAGCTCGGCCATCACCGAGCGGCTGATGATCAAGCTGGACCCCGCCACCCTCGGCTGGGCGCTCGGTGCCCCCTCCGGCAAGGGGGAGATGCGGGCCTGGTTCGGCCTCGCCGACGGCCGCGACGCCGACCCGCTCTCCCTGCTGCTCACGGTGGACGCCCTGCCGCCGACCGCCTTCGAGATCGGCCTCATGGGCTGGGTGCCCACGGTCGAACTCACCGTCCACGTCCGCCACCGTCCGGCCCCCGGCCCGCTGCGGGTGTCCATCACCACCCGCAACCTGGCCGGCGGCTTCCTGGAGGAGGACGCCGAGGTCTGGGACAGCGAGGACCGCCTGGTCGCCCAGTCCCGGCAGCTCGCCCGGGTCAGGCTCGGCTGAGCGGCTCGCGCCCCAGCCAGGCCGCAAGCCGCTCGTAGGCGCCGGCCCCCGCGGGGGCCGGCACCGGTGCGCCGAAGGGACGGCCCTCACGCGGTCCGTCCGGCAGGGCCTCGTACGCGGCGGCGAGGGAGAACTCGGCCGGCTCCGGGTCGAGCGGGAGGGGGCGAACAGCGGCACGGTCGCACCGTCGCCGCCCTCGCCGACGAGGGCGATCCGGCGGGTGCCGCCGACGACATGGCCCAGCGGCGTGCGCACGTCGAACTCGGCACAGGGAGTGGGGCCGGTCAGCTGTCGGGGCGTACGGTCCGGATGAGCCGGGCGGCCTGGGGCCGTGGCGCGGGTGTACAGCGGGCGGGGATCGGTGGGCATGGCCGGCCTTTCTTCGCGTGGGTGCTCGACAGGGGCTTCCCGGAGAACCTGACAACGGCCGTCGGCCATTTGCCCCGGCCACCCGCACGGCGGGATCCTGGCGCGGTGAAGTCCGGCCGGCTGCTGTCGATCCTGCTGCTCCTGCAGACCCGGGGCCGCGTCCCCGCGCACGAACTCGCCGACCGGCTCGAGGTGTCGGTCCGCACCGTCTACCGGGACATCGAGGCGCTCTCGGCCGCCGGCGTCCCGGTCTACGCCGAGCGCGGCCGGCACGGCGGCATCGAACTGCTCGCCGGCTTCCGCACGGACGTCACCGGGCTGACCGCCGACGAGTCCCGCGCCCTGTTCGTACTGGCCGCTCAGGGCGCACACGCCGCACTCGGTCTCGACGCGGCCCTAGGCTCGGCCCTGCGCAAGGTGATGGCCGCGCTCCCGGCGCCGCACCGGCCCGCCGCCGAGGTGACCAGCCGGCGCATCCTGGTCGACGCGACCCGCTGGAAGAGCGGCCCGCGGCAGGCCGTCGACCTCCAGGTGCTCCAGGACGCGGTCTTCTCCGACCGGCGACTGAGACTGCGCTACCGGCACAGCGGGGAGCGGGAGCCGCGGACGTACACCGTGGACCCCTACGGCCTGGTCGCCAAGGCCGGCGTCTGGTACCTGGTCGCCGACCGGCGGGGTGCCCCCCGGTTGTTCCGCGCCGACCGGGTGCACTCGGCCCGGCTGCTGGACGAGCCCGTCCGGCGGCGGGACGGAGTCGAACTCGGCGCCGTCTGGGAGGTGCTGCGCCGCCAGGTGGAGGAGCGGGAGGACGGGGTCGAGGTCACCGTGCGGGTCCGGCGCGAGGTCCTGGACCTGTTCCGGCGGATGGTCGCCGCTCAGCTGACGGACCTGCCCGACGACGACGGCACGAGCGCATGGGTCACCGCCCGGCTGTCGTACCCGGTGCCGCGTGCGGTGCGCCAACTCCTCGCGTTCTCCGACCGGGTGGAGGTCCTCGACCCGCCCGAGGCCCGCGCGGAACTGCTGGCGGGGGCCCGCTCCGTCACGGCCCTGTACCAGGGGGCGAGCCCGGCCGACGAATGAAACCCCGGGTGGGACCGGGACTTGGCGCGCGCTTCGCCCTGCTGACTCTCATGAAGCGTGCCCGTCTCCTTCCCGCCGTCGCCCTCCTGGCCGCGACGCCGCTGCTGCTGACCGCGTGCGGCTCCGGCGACGCCTCCTCCACCCGTGGCGACTCGGGTGGGCAGCAGGGCTGCCGGGCCCCGTCCGGGATGCCGACGGGCGGTGCGTCCGGCCGGCCCGGCGGGGCTCCCTCCGGCGCGCCCTCGGGAGCCTCCACGGCCAGGCCGTCCGGCACGCCCGGCGGGATGCCCTCGGGTGCGCCGAGCGCGATGCCTTCGGGCGTGCCGAGCGGGATGCCTTCGGGTGCGCCGAGCGGTGCGCCCGGTGGCCAGGGCGGGCAGGGTGGGCAGGGCCGTTCCGGTGGCGGTCAGGACGGCGGCTGCGGCGGTCCGGGCGGGGGGCAGGCCGGCGGGCAGCCCGCGGGGCAGGTCCAGCGGGGCTGAACCGAAAGGCGTGTCCCGACGGCCGGCGGAGTGACTCAGCCGAGCCAGTGGCTGCGGCCGATGCTGATCAGCCGCAGTTGCCGGACGGCGAGCTGTGTCACCCGCTCCCGCTCCTCCTCCGTGGCCTCCAGCGCCTCCAGGAACAGGGAGGCGGTGATGAGCATCTGGTCGACGTAGAGGTGCGCGAGCATCAGCAGGTCGTCGTCGTTCCAGCCCACCGCCTCCGGGTCCTTGGCCAGTTCGGCCTTCACCTCCTCGGCGAACCGGGCGAGTTGGTCCCGGATGGCCTCGCGCACCGGCTGCACGCCGCCGTGCCGCTCGCGGGCGATGAACCGGACGTGTGCCGGGTACGCGTCGACGTGGTGCGCGATCAACTCGATGGCACGCGTGATGCGTTCCTCGCTGTCGCCCGTCGTGGACACCGTCGTCCGCACCATCGGATGCAGGCTGCCCAGCGCCTCGTCGACCAGGGCGACGCCGAGGTCGGCGGTGGAGCGGAAGTGCCGGTAGAAGGCGGTCGGGGCGACACCGACGGCCCGGGTGACCTCGCGCAGACCCAGGCTGCTCAGGCTCTGCTCCTCCAGCAGGGCGAGAGCCGCGTCGAGGAACGCCTGCCGGGTCTTCTGCTTCTGGGCCTGCCGGATGCCGAGGGTGTGACTCATGTCATCCAGTTAACAACTGTTCTCTGGAATTGAAAAGCCGTCGGAAGCGCTAGACTCGAAGTCAGTGAACAACTGTTACTACAACTGTTCACCGAAACTTCACACCGGCCGAACACGAGGCACCCCGGAGGGGGGATTCGATCCCATGCTGTTCCTCGTCGCCGCACTCATGCTGTTCGGCGTCGTGCTGGGCACCGTGGCCCACGCACCGCTGACCGTCACCGCCGTGATGGCCGCCGCCATCGCCGTCTGGCTCGGCGTCTTCGCGATCCGCGAACGCCACGGCCGCCGTCGCCGCACCTCGGCCAACTGACCGCCGGAAAGGACCTCAGGAGCTGAGCATCATGCAACTCACCGCACCCGCCCCCGGCCGCACCGACACCGCCGCCGGCCCCCACCCGCGCACCCGCGACGCCGACGGCATGGCTGTCGCGTCCTTCATCCTCGGCCTCCTCGGCCTGCTCGTCCTCAACCTCTTCCTCGGCCCGATCGCCATCGCCCTGGCCGCCGTCGCCCTCTGGCGCGGGACGGCCCGCCGTGGCCGTGCCTACCTGGGCCTGGCCCTGGGGGTGGCCGACCTGGCGGTCCTGGTGACCGCGATGGAGCTGTCCCACACGGTGTCCTGGAGCCTGTGACCCACGGCTGACGCCCCGAGGACGAGCTGACGCCCCGAGGACGACGGGGCGGCCCGCAAGGGCCCGCAGCCCAGCCGCGACCACGTCCCCACCGTGGCCGGCCGAGCCGCGACCGCCGGCAGTGCCGGTCGCGTCGCCACCGAGCCCGGTTGCGGCTCACGCGAGGCGCCGTCCGGTCGACGGCGGCCGCTCGTGGCCGACGGGGGCACTCTCGGCCGAGGCCGACCGCAAGGGCCCCGTAGAATCGGCTCACCATGGCTTACCTCGACCACGCCGCCACGACCCCGATGCTCCCGGAGGCGGCGGAGGCACTGACCGCCCAGCTGAGCATCACCGGCAACGCGTCCTCCCTGCACGCCTCCGGCCGCCGGGCCCGCCGCACGGTCGAGGAGTCCCGCGAAACCCTCGCGGAAGCGCTGGGCGCCCGCCCCAGCGAGGTCGTCTTCACCTCGGGCGGCACCGAGGCCGACAACCTCGCGGTGAAGGGCCTGTACTGGTCCCGCCGCGACGCCGACCCGGCCCGCACCCGTGTCCTGGCCAGCCCCGTCGAGCACCACGCCGTCCTCGACGCCGTGCACTGGCTCGGCGAACACGAGGGCGCCACCGTCGAGTACCTCCCCGTCGACTCCTACGGCCGCGTCCATCCCGAGGCGTTGCGCGAGGCCGTCGCCCGCAACCCCGACGACGTCGCCCTGGCCACCGTGATGTGGGCCAACAACGAGATCGGCACCGTCCTGCCGGTCCGTGAACTCGCCGACGTCGCAGCCGAGTTCGGCATCCCGCTGCACTCCGACGCGGTCCAGGCCTTCGGCCAGGTCCCGGTCGACTTCGCCGCCTCCGGTCTCGCCGCGATGACCGTCTCGGGCCACAAGGTCGGCGGCCCCTACGGCATCGGCGCCCTGCTGCTCGGCCGCGAGTACACCCCCGTCCCCGTCCTGCACGGCGGCGGTCAGGAGCGGCACGTGCGCTCCGGCACCCTCGACGTCCCGGTCATCGCATCCTTCGCCGTCGCCGGCCGCCTCGCCGCCGAGCAGCGCGAGTGGTTCGCGCGCGAGATCGGCGCCCTGCGGGACCAGTTGATCGACGCCGTCCGCGACGCGGTACCGGACGCGATCCTCGGCGGCGACCCGGCGCCCGAGGGTCGTCTTCCGGCCAATGCGCACTTCACCTTCCCGGGCTGCGAGGGCGACTCCCTGCTGCTCCTGCTGGACGCCCAGGGCATCGAGTGCTCCACCGGCTCCGCGTGCACCGCGGGTGTCGCCCAGCCGAGCCACGTCCTGCTCGCCACCGGCACCGATCCGGATCTGGCCCGCGGCACCCTGCGCTTCTCCCTCGGCCACACCTCCACGGAGGCGGATGTCGAGGCGGTCGCCAAGGCGATCGGCCCGGCGGTGGAACGGGCCCGGGCGGCGGGGCTCAGCTGAGCTGAGACACGAAACGACCTACGAGGCGGGTTCCCTTCGCCGGCATGGTCCGGATCAGGTATCTGGGGGTCGCCGTCCGGTTCTGTCCAAGCAACCTTTCGGCCTCTCAGCCCGAGCGTCGACGTCGGCACCAGCGGAGACTGTCCGTCTCTCGCTGAAGTCGGCTACTCCGCTTGGACTCCCTCACTCGTCTCGTAGGCCTGCCCTCATAATAGAACTCCCGGAGCCGGACAAAAAGGGCTAATCCCTTGATTTTTTTGCCGGCAGGGCGCGGCTGTGCCGTGCCGGTCGGGCCCCGGCCGCGCGCGCTTGTCGCACCAGCCTCAGATAGCGTCCCCAGTCCCAGTGCGGCCCCGGATCCGTGTGATCCGTGCCCGGCACCTCCACGTGGCCGATGATGTGCTCGCGGTCCACGGGCAGGCCGTACCGCTCGCATATCGCCGCCGTCAGCCGCGCCGAAGCCGCGTACATGGCGTCCGTGAAGGAGGAGGCGTCTTCCACGAAGCCCTCGTGCTCGATGCCGACGCTGCGCTCGTTGTACTGCCGGTTGCCCGCGTGGAAGGCCACGTCCAGTTCTCGGATCAGCTGGGTGACGCGGCCGTCCTTGCGCACGATGTAGTGGGCGGCCGCCCCGTGCGCCGGGTCCCGGAAGACCTTCACCGCCGACGCGTAGCCGCCCTGGGTGACGTGCACGACCACCCGGTCCACGCGGTAGTCGTCCGGCCGGTCCGCCAGGCGGTAGTTCGCCGGTGAGGCCGCCACCCAGCGCGCCCCCCGGAAGTCCACCGCGCCCGCCACCCGTGGCTTCTCCACGCCCGGCAGCCGCCACCACAGCCGGGACAGCTCCTTGCGGGCCAGCACGGCCGTGCCCACCGCGGCCGCGGCCCCGCCGGCCAGCAGGGCCCGCCGCCCCAGCCGACGGTCGGTGTCGTCCTTCGCCGCCCCCGCGCGGTCCTCGCTCGCCCCCATGTGATCTCCAACGGATATCCGGCGGACCCGGTTCCCGCGCCCCCGTACTCTGGAAGGGCTATGACTGACACCCCGCAGCGCACCCGTCCCCTCCGCGTCCTCGCCGCCATGTCCGGCGGGGTCGACTCCGCCGTCGCCGCCGCGCGCGCCGCGGAAGCCGGCCACGACGTCACCGGCGTGCATCTCGCGCTCTCCGCGAACCCGCAGTCCTTCCGTACCGGCGCGCGGGGCTGTTGCACCATCGAGGACTCACGGGACGCCCGCCGCGCGGCGGACGTCATCGGCATCCCGTTCTACGTCTGGGACCTCGCCGACCGCTTCCGCGAGGACGTCGTCGAGGACTTCGTCGCCGAGTACGAGGCCGGCCGCACCCCGAACCCGTGCCTGCGCTGCAACGAGAAGATCAAGTTCGCCGCGCTGCTCGACAAGGCACTGGCCCTCGGCTTCGACGCCGTCTGCACCGGCCACTACGCCAAGGTGATCGTGCACGAGGACGGCTCCCGCGAGCTGCACCGCGCCTCCGACATGGCCAAGGACCAGTCGTACGTCCTCGGGGTCCTGGACGACAGGCAGCTCGCCCACGCGTTGTTCCCGCTCGGCGACACGGTCACCACCAAGGAGGAGATCCGCGCCGAGGCCGAGCGCCGGGGCCTCGCGGTGGCCAAGAAGCCCGACTCGCACGACATCTGCTTCATCGCCGACGGCGACACCCAGGGCTTTCTGGCCCAGCGGCTCGGCAAGGCCGAGGGCGACATCGTCGACGAGGACGGCAACCGCCTGGGCACGCACGAGGGCGCCTACGGCTACACCATCGGCCAGCGCAAGGGCCTGCGCATCGGCACCCCGGCCGCCGACGGGAAGCCGCGCTACGTCCTCGACATCTCCCCGGTCACCAACACGGTCACCGTAGGCCCCGCGTCCGCCCTGGACGTCACCGCGCTCACCGCGATCAAGCCCCGCTGGTGCGGCACCGCCCCGGCCGGCCCGGGCACCTACACCGCCCAGCTGCGCGCCCACGGCGGCGAGACCGAGGTGACCGCCGAGCCGGTCGACGGCGAGCTGAAGGTCACCTTCGCCGAGCCGGTCCGCGGTGTCGCCCCCGGCCAGGCCATCGTGCTGTACGACGGCACGCGGGTCGTGGGCTCGGCGACGATCGCGACGACCACGCGCGCGACGGCGGCGGCGGTCTAGCACGCGCGGGGGAGCGCGCCTCACCCCGCGACGAAGTCCGCCAGCACGGGGCCGAGCACGTCCGGTTCCACCACGTGGGTCTGCCCCTCCAGGACCCGGTACGTGCCCCGGGCCACCGTGTCCGCGATCGCGCGGGACGCCTCGCGCAGGAACTTCGGGCTCGCCCCGCCCGCGACCGACAGCACGGGCACGGAGACCGCGGCGAGCCGTTCCCGGGGGAGCAGGCCGTCGCCCATGACCGCGTCGTCGTACGCGAGGCTCGGCGCCACGGCCTCCATACCGGCCCACATCGGCGACCGGCGGGCGCCCTGGATCATCTCCTCGGCCAGGCCCGTCAGACGCAGGAACAGCTCCACCGCGTCCCCGCGCCGGCCCTCCGCGAGCGCCTTGCCCAACTGCTCCTTGTAGACGGCCTCGCGCTCGGCGCCGCCCGGCAGGAAGTCGGCGAACGGCACCTCGTACACGGCGACCCGGCTCACCGGCAGCCCGCTCGCCGCCGCCTCCAGCACCAGCGCGCCGCCCGAGGAGACCCCGAACAGCGCCGCATCGCCGCCCACCGCGTCGATCAGCGCCGCCAGGTCCTCCACCTCGCGGGCGACCTCGTAGGGCGGTGTGTCACCGCTCGCGCCGCGGCCGCGGCGGTCGTGGACGACGGCCGTGCAGCGGTCCGCGAGCCGGTGGGCCAGGGGCGCCACGGTGCCGCCGGTGGACATCGCGCCGCTCACCAGGATCACCGTGGGCCCCTGCCCGATCACCTGGTACGCGAGGGAGGTGCCGTCGCGGGAAGTCGTCTTCTTGTCCATGGCCGTGCAGACTGCCGCACGGTGCCGGACTCATCGGTCACGACACGTCGACGTCGTAGAAGCAGAGGTGATCCTTGATCCGGGCGACGTCCGGTTTCGGATCCGGATACGCCCATGCCAGATCGGGCGCGTCCGGCACCGACCAGTAGGACGCCGTGCCCTTGAACGGGCAGACCGTATGGGTGTCGGACGGGGTCAGCAGATCCAGGCGCACGTCCTCGGCCGGGATGTAGTAACGCACCGGGCAGCCCGTCTCGCGCAGTACGAGGGGACGGTCGGTCTCCGCGAGCACCTGGTCGCCGCGCACCACGCGCACGTGCCGCTCGCCGGGTTCGATGGTGATCGTGTGTCCTTGTGCCATACCAGGACAGCGCCGGCCGGCCCCGAGTTCTTCCCGCGTACGGTAGGGGCCATGAACATCTGCGTCTTCCTGTCCGCCGCCGACCTCGACGAGCGTTACACGCGCCCCGCGCGCGAGTTCGCGGAACTGATCGGCAAGGCCGGTCACACCCTGGTCTGGGGCGGTTCCGACGTCGGCCTGATGAAGGTGGTCGCCGACGGCGTGCAGGAGGCGGGAGGCAGGCTGCTGGGCGTCTCCGTGGAGTTCCTCGCGAACAAGGCGCGGCCCGGCGCGGACGAGATGGTCATCGCCGGCGATCTCGCCGAACGCAAGAAGCTGCTGCTGGACAAGGCCGACGCCGTGGTGATCATGGTCGGCGGCACCGGCACCCTCGACGAGGCCACCGAGATCCTGGAGCTGAAGAAGCACGGCCGTACCACCAAGCCGGTCGTGCTGCTGAACACCGCCGGCTTCTACGACGGCCTCCAGGAGCAGTTCCGCCGCATGGAGGCCGAGGGCTTCCTGCCGCGACCGCTGTCCGAGCTGGTCTTCTTCGCCGACGAGCCGGCCGGTGCCCTGGGCTACCTGGAGGAGCACCTCAGCGGCCACTGATGCGAGCATGGCGGACATGGCTACTCATGTGATCACCGGGGCCGGTTCGGGCATCGGCGCGGCCGTGGCCCGCCGGCTGCACGCGCGCGGGGACGAACTCGTGCTGCACGCGCGTGACGCGGGCCGGGCGAAGGAACTGGCCGCCGAGTTCCCGGGGGCGCGCACCCTCGTCGGCGACCTCGCGGACCCGGACAGGCTCTCCTGGGCGTTCTCCCACCAGACGCTCCCGGACCGCGTGGACTCGCTGCTGCACATCGCCGGAGTCGTGGACCTCGGCGACGTCGGCGACCTGACCCCGAAGTCCTGGCACCACCAGCTCAACGTCAACCTGATCGCCCCCGCCGAGCTGACCCGGCACTTCCTGCCCCAGCTCCGCGCGTCCCGCGGCCATGTGATCTTCGTCAACTCCGGCGCCGGACTCAACGCGCACGCCGGCTGGTCCGCGTACGCCGCCTCCAAGCACGGCCTGAAGGCCCTCGCCGACTCCCTGCGCCAGGAGGAGCACGCGGGCGGTGTCCGGGTCACCTCGGTCTACCCCGGCCGCACGGCGAGCCCCATGCAGGTCAAGGTGCACCAGCAGGAGGGCAAGGAGTACGACGCCTCGCGGTGGATCGACCCCGAGTCGGTCGCCACGACGATCCTGACGGCCCTGGACCTGCCGAGGGACGCGGAGGTCAACGACCTGACGGTACGGCCGGGGCGCTGATCCCGGCCGGAGGGTTCCGTAGGCTTCCCTGGTGAGCGAAAACAGCGTGTTCAGGTTCGGTGGGGCCACCGGCGTCGGGTCCCTGCCCGGTGGCGATGCGCGCGAGGCCGCCAAGACCGCCACCGGGTCCTTCGAGGACTTCCCCTTCCTTGCCGAGCTGCCCGCGCGGGGCCCCGGTGCCGACATGATCGGCCGTACCGCCGGGATGCTGGTCGAGCTGTACGCGCGCGTGGAGCCCAGCGGCTGGCGGATCGGGGACCGGCCGGGCCGGGACACCAGGCGGGCCCGCTCCTGGCTGGGGGAGGACCTGGACGCCCTGGAGGAGTTCACGCAGGGCCACGAGGGCGACCTGAAGGTACAGGCGGTCGGGCCGTGGACGCTGGCCGGAGCCCTGGAGCTGAGGAACGGCGAGGCCGCGCTGTCGGACCCCGGTGCCTGCCGTGATCTCGCCGCCTCGCTGGCGGAGGGACTGCGCCTGCACCTGGCGGAGGTGCGGCGGCGCGTGCCCGGCGCCCGGCTCGTGCTGCAGCTCGACGAACCCTCCCTCACCGCCGTGCTGCGCGGACAGGTGAAGACCGCCAGCGGCTACCGCACGCACCGGGCCGTGGACCGGCAGGTCGTCGAGTCCACCCTGCGGGACGTGATCGGGGCGCACGGCGGCGGACCCGTCGTGGTCCACTCCTGCGCCCCCGACGTCCCCTTCGCCCTGCTGCGCCGGGCCGGCGCGGCCGCCGTCTCCTTCGACTTCGCCCTGCTCACCGAGCGTGACGACGAGGTGATTGGGGAGGCCGTCGAGGGCGGGACGCGGCTGTTCGCCGGTGTCGTCCCCGGCACGGACGGCCCATTGTCAGACCCTGCCGGTAGCGTCATGGGTGTCAGGACGTTGTGGCGCAGGCTGGGCCTGCATCCGGGGCTGCTCGCGGAGGCGGTCACTGTCACCCCGGCGTGCGGTCTGGCGGGGGCGTCCCCCGCCTACGCGCGCCAAGCGCTCGCCCACTGCGTCCAGGCGGCGAGATCCCTCGCGGACAACCCAGAGTAACGGGAGGACAACACGGTGGCCGGCGACAAGCAGGCGGAGACGACGGCGGTGCCCGCCGAGGCCCGCGAGAAGCACGCGCAGCTGGCGGAGCAGGTCGAGGAGCACCGCTTCCGGTACTACGTGAAGGACGCTCCCGTCATCAGCGACGCGGAGTTCGACCAGCTCCTGAAGACCCTGGAGGCCCTGGAGGAGGAGTATCCGGAGCTGCGCACCCCGGACTCGCCGACCCAGAAGGTCGCGGGGTCGTACGCGACGGAGTTCACCGCGGTCGAGCACCGCCAGCGGATGCTCTCGCTCGACAACACCTTCAACGACGACGAGCTGGCCGCCTGGGCCGACCGCATCGCCAGGGAACTGGGCGAGCAGGACTACCACTTCCTGTGCGAGCTGAAGGTCGACGGCCTCGCGGTCAACCTCACCTACGAGAACGGCCGCCTCACGCGCGCGGCGACGCGGGGCGACGGCCGCACCGGCGAGGACATCACGCCCAACGTCCGCACGATCGCGGAGATCCCGGACCGGCTGCACGGCGACGAGGTCCCCGACCTCGTGGAGATCCGCGGCGAGGTCTACTTCCCGATGGAGAAGTTCCTCGAACTCAACGAACGTCTGGTCGCGGCCGGTGACAAGCCCTTCGCCAACCCCCGCAACGCCGCCGCCGGTTCGCTGCGCCAGAAGGACCCGCGGGTCACCGCCACCCGCCCGCTGCACATGGTCGTCCACGGCATCGGCGCCCTGGAGGGCTTCACGGGCATGACCCGCCTCTCCCAGGCGTACGACCTGCTCAAGACCTGGGGCCTGCCGACCTCCCGGCACAACAAGGTGGTCGACGACCTCGACGGCGTGCGGAAGTTCATCGCGTACTACGGCGAGAACCGCCACTCCGTCGAGCACGAGATCGACGGGGTGGTCGTCAAGCTGGACGAGATCCGCCTCCAGGGCCGCCTCGGCTCCACCGCGCGGGCGCCGCGCTGGGCGATCGCCTACAAGTACGCGCCCGAAGAGGTCAACACCAAGCTCATCGACATCAAGGTGGGCGTCGGCCGCACCGGCCGCGTCACGCCGTACGCCCAGGTCGAGCCGGTCACGGTGGCGGGCAGCGAGGTCGAGTTCGCCACCCTGCACAACCAGGAGGTCGTCAAGGCCAAGGGCGTGCTCATCGGGGACACCGTGGTCATCCGCAAGGCCGGTGACGTCATCCCCGAGATCCTCGGCCCGGTGGCCGACCTGCGCGACGGCGGCGAGCGGGAGTTCGTGATGCCGGGAGAGTGCCCCGAGTGCGGGACACCGCTGCGGCCCATGAAGGAGGGCGACATCGACCTCCGCTGCCCGAACGCCCGTACCTGCCCCGCCCAGTTGCGGGAGCGCGTCTCCTACCTCGCGGGCCGCGAGTGCCTGGACATCGAGAACTTCGGCGCCGTGGCCGCGGCCGCGCTCACCCGCCCGCTGGAGCCGGCCGACCCGCCGCTGGTGGACGAGGGCGACCTGTTCGACCTGACGGTGGAGAAGCTGCTGCCCATCAAGGCCTACGTCCTCGACCCCGACAGCGGTCTGCCCAAGCGCGACCCCAGGACGGGCGAGGAGAAGGTCGTCACGGTCTTCGCCAACCAGAAGGGCGAGCCGAAGAAGAACACCCTGGCCCTGCTGGAGAACATCGAGGCGGCGAAGGCCCGGCCGCTCGCCCGCTTCCTGAACGGGCTCTCCATCCGGCACGTCGGCCCGGTCGCGGCCCAGGCCCTCGCCCGCGAGTTCCGATCCGTCGACCGCATCGAGCAGGCCACCGAGGAGGAGCTGGCGGCCACCGACGGCGTCGGCCCGATCATCGCCGCCGCGCTCAAGGAGTGGTTCGCCGAGGACTGGCACCGCGAGATCGTCCGCAAGTGGAAGGCCGCCGGAGTCCCGCTCGAGGACCAGTCGACCGGTGAGGACGAGGGCCCGCGCCCGCTGGAGGGGCTCACGGTCGTCGTGACCGGCACCCTGGAGAACTTCACCCGGGACGGGGCCAAGGATGCCCTGCAGAGCCGGGGCGCGAAGGTGACCGGATCGGTGTCGAAGAAGACCTCGTTCGTCGTTGTGGGTGACAACCCCGGATCGAAGTTCGACAAGGCCATGCAACTCAAGGTTCCCGTCCTGAACGAGGACGGTTTCGCCGTCCTCCTGGAGCAGGGCCCCGAAGCCGCGGCCGAAGTCGCGCTTCCGACCGGGGAGTAGCGGTTGAAGGCCACCCGATCGGCGCATATCAGTTGCATACGGGTGGCCCGGGCGCATTCGGGCAACCGTCGACGACCGCTGCCCGTGGAAGCCTTCTGCGGCCTACTGTTGAGATGTGCGCCTGCCGTGCCCAGCTGCGGTTGGGGCATCCCCCTGCCCGACAAGGGCGCGGGGAAGGTTTCTTCGACGCGGAGCCGCTGATGGTTGTCGGGCATCGGACCGCGTGGCGTGGGCACCGCCGGCTGTGAGAGGGACGGGAATGGAACCGACCGAGAGCGTCGCCCCGGACTCACGGCTGCGCCTGCGCCGCCGTGCGGTCGCATGGCGCGGGAACCGGTGGACGGGACGGGGCGTCGGGCGGACGGGCGGACAGCCGCGCCCGGCCGGGCCGGGCACCGCCACCGAACCGCTCGCCCCGACACCCCTGGCCGTCGAGCCCGCCCCCGGCCTCACCGACGCCGACCCCGAACGGCACCTGTCCTGGCCCGCACTGCCCGCGGCCGTCGTGGCCGCCGCCGGATTCGTGCTCGGCGCCGGCTTCTACCGCGCCTGGACCGGCCACCACGCCCTCTTCCCGGGGGGCACGGTCGGCTGGTCGCTGGCCCTGCTCACCGGCGTCATCGTCGGCCACCTCGTCATGCTGGGCCGCGCCCGCTGGTGGGGCGGCACCGGTTCCGGCGCCGCCCTCACCCTCGCCGTCCTGCTGCTGTACGGCTGGGTGCCCGCCGGCATGGTCAGCCTCACCGTCGTCGTCCTCGTCGGCATCGCCAGACGCCACCGCTGGCGCCAGGGCGTGCTGCACGGCGCGGTGGACATCCTCGGCATCGGCGTCGGTGCCCTGCTGCTCGGCACGTTCGGCCGGGTGCCGAGCGTCGAGGAGCCCTGGCGGCCCGACACCTGGAGCGTCACCACCGCGCCCGAGGTCGTCCTCGTCGCGGTCGCCTACCTCGCCGTCAGCCGCGGCCTGCTGTGGTACCTGCACGCCCCGCGCGGCGGCGGAGTACCCACCATCGCCCGCACCGCCCTGGTCAGACAGGGACTGGTCGCCGTGGCGCTGCTCGGCATAGCGCCCCTGCTGTGTGTCGTCGCCGACGCCCAGCCGATCCTGCTCCCGCTGTTCGCGATCCCTCTGATAGCCCTCGACTCCACCCTGTGGATGGCCCGCGCCCGCGCCGAGGAGCAGCTGCGCGACCCGCTGACCGGACTGCCCAACCGGCAGTGGCTGCTGGACCGGATCTGGACCGCGCTCGACGACGCCGAGCGCATCGGCGCCCGCGCCGCCCTCATGCTGATCGACCTCGACCGGTTCCGTTCGGTGAACGACACCCTCGGTCATCTCGCCGGTGACCGGCTGCTGCTCCAGATAGCCGACCGGCTGCGGCTCGCCCTGCCGCGCGGAGCGGAGGCCGCGCGCCTGGGCGGCGACGAGTTCGCCGTCTTACTGCCCGTCGCCGACTCCACCACCTCCGCCACCCGGGTCGCCCGCAACCTCGTCGCCGCGCTCAGCTCCCCGCTCGACCTCGACGGGCTCACCCTCGTCCTGGAGGCCAGCGCCGGAGTCGCCGTCTTCCCCGATCACGCCCTGGACGCGGAAGGGCTGCTGCGGCGGGCGGATGTGGCGATGTACCAGGCGAAGAGGGACCGTACGGGTGTCGAGGTGTACGAGTCCAAGCGCGACTCCAACACCCCGGACCGCCTCGGCCTGCTGGGTGATCTGCGCCGGGCGCTGGACGCGCACGAGGTGCAGCTGCACTACCAGCCCAAGGTCCGCTTCGACGGGCAGGTCGCCGGCCTGGAGGCACTGGTCCGCTGGGTGCATCCCGAGCGCGGGAAGGTTCCGCCGGACGAGTTCATAGCGATCGCCGAGTCCTCCGGGCTGATGCCCCATCTCACCGAGTACGTCCTGGAGACCGCGCTCGGGCAGGTTGCCCGGTGGCGGGCGCAGGGCCTGAGGGTCCCCGTCGCCGTCAACGTCTCCCCTCGCGACGTGCACACGCCGGGCTTCGCCGGCTCGGTCGCCGCCCGGCTGGCCCGGCACGGGGTCCCGGCCGGGGCGCTCCAGCTGGAGATAACGGAGCACGTCCTGCTGGAGGACCCGCAGCGGGCGGCCGACACCCTCGCCGGGCTCACCGGACACGGCGTGAAGATGTCCCTGGACGACTTCGGCACGGGGTACTCGTCCCTGGTCCACCTCCGGCGGCTGCCGGTCAGCGAGCTGAAGATCGACCGCTCCTTCGTGGCCCGGCTGGCCGTGGACACCGAGGACGCGGAGATCGTGCGCTGCACCGTCGACCTGGCGCATTCGCTGGGCCTCCTCGTCGTCGCCGAGGGCGTGGAGGACGACGAGACGTGGGAGCGGCTGCGGGACCTGGGCTGTGACGCGGTGCAGGGGTGGCTCGTCGCCGCGGCGATGCCCCCCGACGAGACGACGGCGTGGCTGCGGGCACGGGGGTCCCGGGGATGGCAGCGGCCGCGCGCGGCGCTGCCGGCCGCCGAGTAGTCCTCGCGCCCGTCCGTTCCTTCCGGCCCTCGGCTGTCCGCGGTCTCAGGCGTCGCAGGCGAAGTGCCCGATCAGCAGCGCCAGCCGTCGTTCGTGCCCGCCCTCCGGCAGCCGGCCGCTGCGCATCAGCGTCGCCAGCCCGTGCAGGCTCGCCCAGAACGTCTCCGTCAGCAGGCCGGGGTCGTCGCCCTCCGCCGCGATCGGCTCCACCACGCTTCGGAGCTGGTCGAACGCCTCGCGCAGGGCCAAGGGAGCCTCCGGCGTCGCGAACGGCAGATCCACCAGGTGGGTGAACATCGCGTCGTAGAGGGCGGGCCGGCGCCGCGCGAAGGACGTGTAGGTCTCCGCCACCGCCGCCAGCGCGTCGCGTGTGCCCGGCGCCGCCGTCCGCGCCGCCCGCAGCTCCACCGCCAGGTCGGCGCAGCCCTGCACCGCGACCGCCGCCATGATCGCGTCCTTGCCCTTGAAGTGGCTGTACAGCACCGGCTGGCTGTACTCGATCTCGGCGGCCAGCCGGCGCGTGGTCACCGCGTCCCAGCCCTCGGCCTCCGCCAGCTCCCGGGCGGCCGTCACGATCAGCCGCTCGCGTTCCGCTCGTTCGCGCTCCCGGCGCGTCTGGATCGACATGACCGTGATTCTAGCATCGCTAGCGTTTCTGTCGATGCTCTGCTAGCTTCGCTCCTGTTCCTAGCAGTGCTAGCGACCGTTCAGGGGAGAAGAGACATGACCGTCACCGCCTACACCCTCGCCGTCCTGCTCGACCTGTTCTGCGTTTTCCTCGGCTACCGGTTCCTGTTCCAGCCGGGTCCCGCCGCGGCCGGCTACGGCGTCCCGGCGGACCCCGCCGGCGACGCCCGCGCCTACCTGTCGATCAAGGGGCTCCGGGACGGCACCTTCGGTCTGATGGGCCTGGCCCTGCTCGCCTTCGCCGGTGCCCGGGCCGAGGCCTGGTTCATGGTCGCCGTGGCGCTCGTCCCGCTCGGCGACACCCTGATAGTCCTGCGCAACGGCGGCGCGAAGGCCGTGGCGTTCGGAATTCACTTCGCCACGGCGATCGTTGTACTGATCAGTGCCGGACTGCTCTTCGCGGTCTGACGACACCTCACAGGGGGAGAAGAATCATGTCGCTGTTCGTGCCGAAGTTCGACGACACCGTCCTGGTCCGGGACGCGGAGGCCGAGGTGGTCGGCCAGGCGCCCACCACGGTCAGGCTGCTGGCCGACAGCAGCGCCAGCGGCGGAGCGCTGTCCACCGTGCGCGTCACCCTCGCGGAGGGTGCCGACGGTGCCCGCCCGCATGTGCACCACAACTCCGCCGAGATGTTCTTCCTGCTCGACGGCGAGGCCGAGCTGCTCTCCGGTGACGACGTCGTCACCGCCCGGCGCGGCGACCTGGTCATCGTCCCGCCGGACCGGCCGCACGCCTTCGCCGCCGCCCCCGGCAGCACCGCCGACCTCCTGATCGTCATCGCTCCGGGTGTCGAGCGCTTCGAGTACTTCCGCCACCTGCAGCGCATCCGCCTCGGCGAGGTGACCCCGGAGAGCCTGCTGGAGGTCCAGGAGCTGTACGACAACCACTTCCTGAAGAGCGAGGCCTGGGACGGGCGGCGCCGGTGAGGCAGGGCCCGGGGCCGACCGTTTCACGGGCACGTGGCCTCGCCCCATAGGATTGGGCCCAAACCACACACACTCACCCCAGAGGATCGCTGCATGCCTGGCATCACGCGCGAGGAGGTCGCCCACCTCGCCCGGCTGGCGCGTCTGGAGCTGAAGCCCGAAGAACTCGATCACTTCGCAGGCCAGCTGGACGACATCATCGGCGCGGTCGCCCGCGTCAGCGAGGTCGCCGACCAAGACGTACCGCCGACCTCGCACCCGCTCCCGCTGACGAACGTCATGCGGGCGGACGAGGTCCGTCCCTCGCTCACCCCCGCGCAGGCGCTCTCCGGCGCCCCGGCCCAGGAGCAGCAGCGTTTCAAGGTGCCGCAGATCCTGGGGGAGGACTGACCATGACGGACATCATCAAGCTCACGGCCGCCCAGACCGCCGAGAAGATCGCCTCCGGCGAGCTGACGGCCGTCGAGGTCGCCGAGGTCCACCTCGCCCGCATCGAGGCCGTCGACGAGAAGGTCCACGCCTTCCTGCACGTCGACCGCGAGGGCGCCCTCGCCCAGGCCCGCGCCGTGGACGAGAAGCGGGCCCGAGGCGAGAAGCTCGGCCCGCTGGCCGGCGTCCCGCTCGCGCTCAAGGACATCTTCACCACCGAGGGCGTGCCCACGACCGTCGGCTCGAAGATCCTCGAGGGCTGGATCCCGCCGTACGACGCGACGCTCACCAAGCGTCTGAAGGACGCCGACGTCGTCATCCTCGGCAAGACCAACATGGACGAGTTCGCCATGGGGTCCTCGACCGAGAACAGCGCCTACGGCCCCACCGGCAACCCCTGGGACCTGACCAAGATCCCCGGCGGCTCCGGCGGCGGTTCCTCCGCCGCGCTCGCCTCCTTCCAGGCGCCGCTCGCCATCGGCACCGACACCGGCGGCTCCATCCGCCAGCCGGCCGCCGTCACCGGCACGGTCGGCGTGAAGCCGACGTACGGCGCGGTGTCCCGCTACGGCATGGTCGCCTTCTCCTCCTCCCTCGACCAGGGCGGCCCGTGCGCCCGTACGGTCCTGGACGCGGCCCTGCTGCACGAGGTCATCGCCGGGCACGACCCGCTCGACTCCACCTCCATCGACGCCCCGGTCCCGCCGGTCGTCGAGGCCGCCCGCAACGGCAGCGTCGCGGGTATGCGGATCGGCGTGGTCAAGCAGTTCCGCGGCGAGGGCTACCAGGCCGGCGTCATCCAGCGCTTCGACGAGTCCGTCGAGCTGCTGAAGGAGCTGGGCGCCGAGATCGTCGAGCTGGACTGCCCGTCCTTCGACCTCGCCCTGTCGGCGTACTACCTGATCGCGCCGTCCGAGTGCTCCTCCAACCTCGCCCGCTTCGACGGCCTGCGCTACGGCCTGCGGACCGGCGACGACGGCGGTCACTCGGCCGAGGAGGTCACCTCCCTCACCCGCGAGGCGGGCTTCGGCCCCGAGGTCAAGCGGCGCATCATGCTCGGCACGTACGCCCTGTCGAGCGGTTACTACGACGCCTACTACGGCTCCGCCCAGAAGGTCCGCACGCTCATCACGCGGGACTTCGAGAAGGCCTTCGAGCAGGTCGACGTGATCGTCTCCCCGACGACCCCGACCACCGCCTTCGCGATCGGCGAGCGCGCCGACGACCCGATGGCGATGTACCTCGCGGACCTGTGCACCATCCCGACCAACCTGGCGGGCAACGCGGCCATGTCCCTGCCCTGCGGCCTCGCCCCGGAGGACAACCTCCCGGTGGGCCTGCAGATCATCGCCCCGGCGATGAAGGACGACCGGCTGTACAAGGTGGGCGCCGCCGTCGAGGCCGCCTTCGTGGAAAAGTGGGGACACCCGCTGCTGGAGGAGGCTCCGTCGCTGTGAGCAAGGCACTGTCCAAGGCCAAGGGCTTCAAGAAGTCCAAGTCCGGCCTGTACCTGTCCATCGCCACGACCGCGTTCGGCGCGGTCGGTGTCGCCAAGCAGGCCAAGCTGGCCCGCGCCGAGAGCGACACGCTGCGCCTGATCGACGCCGCGGTGTCCGCCGCCGCGATCGCCACCGGCCTCGCCATCCTCTACCGCGAGCTGAAGCGGCTGGGCGACGACGACGTCCTGCTGGGCTGAGAGGGAAGTTTCACCGTGACCACCACGACCGACCTGGTGTCGTACGAGGACGCACTGGCGTCGTACGACCCCGTCATGGGCCTCGAGGTCCATGTCGAACTCGGCACCAAGACCAAGATGTTCTGCGGCTGTTCGACCGCGCTCGGTGCCGACGCCAACTCGCAGACCTGCCCGGTCTGCCTCGGCCTGCCCGGCGCGCTCCCGGTCGTCAACGCGACCGGCGTCGAGTCCGCCATCAAGATCGGTCTCGCGCTCAACTGCGAGATCGCCGAGTGGTGCCGCTTCGCCCGGAAGAACTACTTCTATCCGGACATGCCGAAGAACTTCCAGACCTCCCAGTACGACGAGCCGATCGCCTTCAACGGCTACCTCGACGTGCAGCTGGAGGACGGCGAGACCTTCCGCGTGGAGATCGAGCGCGCCCACATGGAGGAGGACACCGGCAAGTCGACCCACGTCGGCGGCGCCACCGGCCGGATCCACGGGGCGTCCCACTCCCTGCTGGACTACAACCGCGCGGGCATCCCGCTCATCGAGATCGTCACCAAGCCGATCGTCGGCGCCGGCGAGCGTGCGCCCGAGGTCGCGAAGGCGTACGTCCGTGAGCTGCGCGAGGTCATCCGTGCCCTCGGCGTGTCCGAGGCCCGCATGGAGATGGGCCAGATGCGCTGCGACGTGAACCTGTCGCTGATGCCCAAGGGCGCCGAGAAGTTCGGCACGCGCTCGGAGACGAAGAACGTCAACTCGCTGCGTTCCGTGGAGCGTGCGGCCCGCTTCGAGATCCAGCGGCACGCGGCCGTCCTCTCAGGCGGCGGCACGATCATCCAGGAGACCCGCCACTTCCACGAGGACACCGGGTCCACGACCTCGGGCCGCGTGAAGGAGGAGGCCGAGGACTACCGGTACTTCCCGGAGCCCGACCTCGTCCCCGTGGCACCCTCGCGCGAGTGGGTCGAGGAGATCCGCGCGGCTCTGCCCGAGCTGCCGCTGGCCCGTCGCACCCGGCTGCTTGCCGAGTGGGGCATCTCGGCCACCGACATGCAGGCGATCCTCAACGCCGGTGCGCTGGACCCGATCGTCGCCACGATCGACGCCGGTGCCGACGCGGCCTCCGCCCGCAAGTGGTGGATGGGCGAACTGGCGCGCAGCGCCAACGAGTCCGGCAGGACGCTGGAAGAGCTGGCGATCACTCCGCAGCAGGTGGCCCGGGTCACCGAGCTGGTCGCGAAGGGTGACCTGAACGACAAGCTGGCCCGCCAGGTCATCGAAGGCGTCCTCGCGGGCGAGGGCACCCCGGACGAGGTCGTCGACAAGCGCGGTCTGAAGGTCGTCTCCGACGACTCGGCGCTCGGTACGGCCGTCGACGAGGCCATCGCCGGCAACCCGGGCGTCGCGGACAAGATCCGCGGCGGCAAGGTGGCCGCGGCCGGCGCCCTGGTCGGCGCGGTCATGAAGGCGACCCGGGGTCAGGCCGACGCGGCCCGCGTCAAGGAGCTGATCCTGGAGAAGCTGGGCGTCGGCGAAGGCTGAGCCCGCATTGCGTGTACGGCCCCGGAGGCATGCCTCCGGGGCCGTTCCCGTCGGTGCCGGCCGGAGGCGTTACGCTCGACCGCCATGAGCGGACGCGCCGATTCCGATGCTGAGCCCGAGATAGCCGAGGCAGCTGAGCAGGACGAACACGCCGAGGACG
Organism: Streptomyces sp. NPDC031379; assembly: GCF_055569615.1. Taxonomy (NCBI): domain Bacteria; kingdom Bacillati; phylum Actinomycetota; class Actinomycetes; order Kitasatosporales; family Streptomycetaceae; genus Streptomyces; species Streptomyces sp. NPDC031379. The sequence continues at coordinate 86,976 of NZ_JBVIIT010000028.1, forward strand.
CGCGGCGGGCCCGCTGGGTGGCCGCCGGTACCGGGGGCGTGCTGAGCCTCGCCGGACTGGCCGCCGCGCTGTTGCGGCTCACCACGTCCGCGCCGGTGCTCGTGCCCGCCGCCTACGCGCTCGGTGCCGTCGTGTGCGCCCTCGCCGCGGTCCTCGGGCACCGGGGCCGTACCCGCAGGGCCCTGTGGCTGCTGATCGCGGGGACGATGTTCATGGCCCTCGGGGACCAGTTCGACTGAAGCGGTCTCCCGGGGGCCGGGCGGGGACGACGACACCGTTCCCGCCACGGCGTCGGCCGCCCCGTATCGTCATCGAGCCGCCCGAACGCCGGGCGGCCCCTGAGAGGCTCGGCCAGGTCTCGGCCGACGAACCGCGGAAGGAAGAGCGACAGGATGTACGCGATGTCCCTGGGTGACGACGGTGCCGAACTGCGGCCCCTGGAGGTCTGGCACGCCGAGGAGCTGCTCGCGAACATCGACCGGGGACGGGACTTCATCGGCCGGCACATCGGCCTGCCGGACGTCGTGACGGACCTGGACACCGCCCGCGCCTACCTCAGGTCCTACGCCGACAAACGCGGCGCCGACGCCGGCAGCCTGCACGGCATCTGGCTGGACGGAAAGCTCGTCGGCGGGCTGCTCTTCCGTGTCTGGGACACCCCGGGCGGGGTGTGCGAGGCCGGCTGCTGGCTGGAACCCGCGGCGGCCGGGCGCGGGCTCGTCACGCGCGGCATGCGGGTCCTGTTCGACTGGGCCTTCGAGGAACGGGGCATGCACCGCGTGGAGTGGCACGTGTCCTCGGCGAACCAGCCCAGCATCGACGTGGCCCGCCGGCTCCACATGACCCGCGAGGGCCTGCTCCGCGAGAACTACCCGCACCGCGGCGTACGCACCAGCACCGAGATCTGGGCGGTGCTCGCCCCCGAATGGCGCGCGGCACGCGCGCGTACCGCGCAGAACGATCATTAAGGGGCCTCTCAGAGAGCGTCCGTACGGTGCCGGGCATGGCAACGAAGACAGAGCAAGGCGCCGAGGCCGGCACCCAGGCGCGCAACGACGGGACGACGGCCGGGGCCCCCGCCGCCGGGGAGGAGCGGGCACCCGGGACGAAGGGGGCCGAGGCGGCGGAGGCCGCGGCAGCCGCCCCGGAGCGGGCGGACACCGAGGCCGTCGACGCGGAGCCCGTCGAGGAGGAGGCCGTCGGCGTCCCGGAGCCGGAGGAGAAGGTTCGGTCCGGCGTCGGGCAGGGCGCCGGTGCCGTCGTGTCCGCCGCGCTCGGCCTCATCTCGCTCAGCGGAGGCTGGATCGGCACCATCGCCGGCGCCCGCGAGCAGCTCGTCGGCCAGCTGCGGACCTCCACCACGGCGAGCGTCGCCACGCAGATCAAGGAGGTCTACGGCGACTCCTGGCACACCACCGCCCTGTGGGCCGGCCTGTTCGCGCTGGCCGCGCTGATCACCGGCGTGGTCGTGCTCGCGCGGCCCGCGTTCGGCGTGCCCGGCCGCCCGCAGGCCGCCTGGATCAGGTCGGTCGCCTGGGCGGGCGTCTCGCTCGGCGTCATCGGCCTGCTCCTGGCCGTCCTGAAGTACTCCGACGCCCTGCTCGGACTGCCCTCGGCCGGTTGAGAACCCGCAGGTCCCAGGGGCCTTAGGGAATCCGTGAGCACCCTACGGACTCCCTAAGGCCCCTTACGCGCGCGTGCGGCCCCGCGGCTGCCCGAAGATGCGGAACTCTCCCGATGTGGCGCACCCCCCTGGCAGACGAAAGTGGAGGCATCGCAGAAAGCGACGCACCACCCACCTCTCCTCGAAGGACACGCCATGTTCGAGATCGAGTACCACCGGATGCGTTCGGCCCAGCTGATCCGCGAGGCCGAGCAGGAGCGCCTGGCCCGCCAGGCCGCCCGGGCCCGCCGCGCCGCCCGCCAGGAGCGCTCCGCCCGCAACGGCGGCCCGGCCGCCGAGCCCCATACCGACAGTCCCCGCCGGCACCGGCAGCCGCGCACCGCGTGACCGCCGGCCCGGCGGGCCCAGGGCCCGGCGGCACCACCAAGGACGGCGCGGAGGGCCGCACGGGGGTCGGCCCTCCACCGCACCCGGGCCGTACGACTCTCCAGCGGAGTCGTACGGCCCTTCCGTCCGTCGGTACGACCGTCCCGGCCGCCGGTACGGCGATCGCGCCGAAGCCGGGGAAAACCGGTGCCGCGCCGTCCGGACCTCGTGCGATGCTCGGGCCCGTGGAGACCAGGTCCGTCAGCCCCGTGTTCGTCGGCCGCACCGACGAGTTGAAGACTTTGAACGACGCGCTCGCCCGTGCCGCCGCGGGCGAGCCACAGGCACTGTTGCTCGGCGGCGAGGCGGGCGTCGGCAAGACGCGCCTCGTCGAGGAGTTCACCGCGGCCGCGGGCCGCCGGGAAGCGGTCGTCGCGCTCGGCGGCTGTGTGGAGATCGGCGCCGACGGGCTGCCGTTCGCTCCCTTCTCCACCGCGCTGCGGGCCCTGCGTGAGGCCCTGCCGGTGGAGTTCGCCGCCGCGGCCGCCGGCCAGGAGGAGGAACTGGCGCGGCTGCTGCCCGAACTGGGCGAGGCCGGCACCGGCCGCCATGACGAGCAGGGCATGGCCCGCCTGTTCGAACTGACCGTGCGGCTGCTGGAGCGGGTCGCCGCCGCGCACCCGGTCGTGCTCGTCCTGGAGGACCTGCACTGGGCCGACGCCTCCACCCGCCACCTGCTCTCCTACCTCCTGCGCACCCTGCGCACCGGCCGCCTCCACGTCCTCGCCACCTACCGCTCCGACGACATCCACCGCCGACACCCGCTGCGCCCCCTGCTCGCCGAACTCGACCGGCTGCGCACCGTCCGCCGGATCGAACTCGCCCGCTTCACCCGCGAGGAGGTCGGCCGCCAGATCGCCGGCATCCTCGCCGCCGAACCCGACCCCGCCCAGGTCGACGAGATCTTCGAACGATCCGACGGCAACGCCTTCTTCGTCGAGGAACTCGCCGTCGCCGCCTGTCAGGGCAGCTGCACCGGCCTGACCGACTCCCTGCGCGATCTGCTCCTGGTCCGGGTCGAGGCGCTGCCCGAGAGCGCCGGGCAGGTCGCCCGGGTCGTCGCCGAGGGCGGTTCCACCGTCGAGTACCCGCTGATCGCCGCCGTCGCCCAGCTCACCGAGGACGAACTCATCGAGGCGCTGCGAGCCGCCGTCGGCGCCAACATCCTCACCGTCACCCCGGCCGGCGACGGTTACCGCTTCCGGCACTCCCTGGTCCGCGAGGCCGTCGCCGACGACCTGCTGCCCGGCGAACGCTCCCGCATCAACCGCCGTTACGCCGAGGCCCTGGAGGCCGATCCCACGCTCGTCGCCTCCGACGCGCGGGTGATGCGCCTGGCCAGCTACTGGTACCACGCCCACGACGCGGCCAAGGCGCTGCCCGCCGTCCTCGGCGCCTCCGTCGTGGCCCGCCGCCGGCACGCCTACACCGAACAACTCCGGCTCCTGGAACGGGCGATGGAGCTGTGGGACAGCGCCGCCGAGGAGGTGCGCTCCGCCCTGCGCCCGGTGGACTACACCGAGGTCTACCCGCCGTGCGGCTGCGACCCCGCCACCACCCCCCTGCGCTATCTCGACCTGATGGCCGAGGCGGCCGTCGCGGGCCGCTTCGGTGGCGAACGCGAACGCGCCCTGAAGATCACCAAGCGTGCGCTGCGTCTCCTGGAGGAGGAGCCCGATCCCCTGCGCGCCGCCTGGTTCTGGGTGCAGCGCTCCCGGTTGGTCCAGGCCCAGGCCCGCGGCGACGGCTGGCAGGAACTCGCCACCGCTCAGGACCTCATCCGCGGCCTGCCGCCCTCCGAGGTGCACGCCGAGGTGCTGGCCCTCGCCGCCAACTGGTCCATGCTGCACCGGCCCGGCCCCGAAGCCATCGCCGCCGCCGAACAGGCCGTGGAGTACGCGCGCATGGTGGGCGCCCGTGACATCGAACTTCACGCCCGCCTCACCCTGAGCGGCCTCAAGGTGGACTCCGGCGACCACGAGCCCGGCCTCGAGGAGATGCGGCAGGTCCTGCGGGACACCCTGACGGAGGGCGTGCACCATGTCGCGGGCCGCGCCTATGTGAACCTGCCGTCCGTGATGCAGACCGTCGGCCGCGACCGGGAGGCCGCCCCCCTGCTGCGCGAGGGCATCGCCTTCACCCGCAAGCACGGACTGCTGGATTCCGAGGCCTGGGCCTGGGGCAACCTGTCCGAGGCGCTCTACTCCCTCGGCCAGTGGCAGGAGGCCGCCGAGGCCGCCGCACGGGCGACCGGGGTCGGCCACAGCGCCAAGCCCCGCGGTGCCGGCACCCTGAGGCTGGCCCACCTCGCGCTGGCCCGAGGCGACCTCGCCGAGGCCGGCCGGCAACTCGCCGCCGCCCGCGCCCACTACGGCACCCACGACCCCATGCCCCAGCAGTCCCTGCCCCTGGCTCGCATCGCCCTCGGTATCGCCGCCGCGGAGGGCCGCATCGCCGACGCCCGCACCGAACTGCTCCAGGCCCTGGACGTCGGCTTCCCGCCCGGCACCCACCGCTACGGCTGGCCCCTGCTGCTGGCCGCCGCCACCGCCGAGGCCGACACCCGCACCCTGCCAGCGGCCCGGCCGGAGCGCGCCGAGAGCCTCGGCCGCCTCCGGGAAGCGGTACGGAAGCTCACCACCGGCGCCCCCCTCTGGCAGGCCTACGACCACTGGACCCGCGCCGAACTGCTCCGCGCCGAGGGCCAGGACACCGCCGACACCTGGTCGCCCGTGGTCACCGCCTTCGAGTGCCTGGACCGCCCCTACGACCTCGCCCGGGTCCGCCACCGCCTCGCCGGAGCCCTGCTGGCCGAGGGCGGCGACGACGAACGCGACCGCGCGGTGGAACTGCTCCGGCTGGCCGCCGCGGTCGCCGCCCACCTCGGGGCCCGCCCCCTGGCCGACGCCGTCGCCCGGCTCGCCCAGCGTGCCCGCCTCACCCTGACCCGCGCCTCGCGCGAGGCCCTCGCTCCCGCCGACCCGGCCGCGGCCCTCGGCCTCACCAGTCGCGAGCGGGACGTCCTGCGACTGGTCGCGGCCGGCCGCACCAACCGCCAGATAGCCGAGGAGCTTTTCATCTCCCCGAAGACCGCGAGCGTCCACGTCTCCAACATCCTCAGCAAGCTCGGTGTCTCGGGCCGGGGGGAGGCGGCGGCGGTGGCGCACCGGCTGGAACTGTTCACTGCCGAGACGCTCACTGCCGGATCGACGGGCTGAGACCTACGCTGGAGAAAACCGGCAAAGGGGAGTAGCCGTGTTCAACGCCTTCGAGGAACTGTTCGCACCCGGTCGCAAACACACCCGGGACGAACAGAACCGGCTCGAGCTGACCCGCGAGGACGTGGGGGACAACGACCCCGGCCGTGGCCCCATCGACCTGACGTCCGGGAAGGCCGTGATACGGCTGCCCGAACGGCAGACGGCCGGGGCGGAGCCGGACCAGGAGCCGGACGAGGACGCGACGGAGCCGTGAGCGGGGGAGAGCGGGGCTACTTCACCTCCACCTCCAGCACCCGGTCGTCACCCTTCTTCGGCGCCCCCCGGCCATCCGTGTTGCTCGTCACCAGCCACACCTTGTCGCCGCCCGCCGGGACCACCGTACGCAGGCGGCCGTACTTGCCCTCGAGGAACGCCTGCGGGGCGGCCGATGCCTCCGTGCCGCGCAGCGGGACACGCCACAGGCGCTGCCCCTTCAGGCCCGCCATCCAGATCACGCCGTCGACATAGGCGATGCCGCTGGGGGAGGCGTCGTCGGTGTGCCACTGGGCTATCGGATCGTGGAAGCCCGCCTCGGAGGACTTCCCCTCGGCGTCCGGCCAGCCGTAGTCGTCGCCGGGCTTGATCGTGTTCAGCTCGTCCCAGGTGTCCTGCCCGAACTCCGAGGCGAACAGCCGCTGTCTGTCGTCCCAGGCCAGCCCCTGCACGTTCCGGTGGCCGTACGAGTACACCGGGGAGTTCGGGAACGGGTTGCCCTCGGCGGGCTCACCCTCCGGGGTCAGCCGCAGGATCTTTCCGCCCAAAGACTCCTTGTCCTGCGCCAGGCCCTTCTGGCCGCTCTCTCCCGTGCCCGCGTACAGCATTCCGTCGGGGCCGAACTCGATCCGGCCGCCGTTGTGGATGTAGCCCTTCGGGATGCCCCTGAACACCGTGTCGGGAGCGCCCAGTTGCTCACCCGCCGGCTTCCGCTCGTCGTAGATCATGCGGACGATGCGGTTGTCCGAGGCCGAGGTGAAGTAGGCGTAGATCATGTGGTCCGAGGCGTAGTCCGGGGAGAGGGCGATGCCCAGCAGGCCGCCCTCACCGGCCGGGGAGACCCCGGAGACCGCGCCCAGCTCGGTCTTCCTGCCCGTCTCCTCGTCGATCCGCGTGATCGTCCCCTCGTCCCGGGAGGAGACCAGCAGACCGCCGCCGGGCAGCGGAGCCAGGCCCCACGGTGTCTTCAGGCCCTCGGTGACCGTGCGCAGCACTCTCACCGAGCCCTTGGCCGCAGCGGCCGACTCGGTGGCCCTGCCCGAGGGGGCGGTGCCGGTCGCCGTCCCCTTCGGCGCCGTACTCCCCCCGCCGTCCGGGGATCCCCCTCCGTCGGAGGAGCAGCCGGCCGACAGCAGGAGGGCGGCCGCGGCCAATACGGCCGACACAGCTCGACGTTGCACGTTCATGGTCCCTTCGAGGCGGTGATCCCATCGCGGGTTCTACTTCTCATACACCGCTCGCCCCGCTCGCGTTCCCGATCGGCGAGAACCGATCGCCGGAACGCACGAGTACCCCGAGAACGCGGCCCCGCGGCGACCTCAGTCCCACGATCCCAGAGCGGCCGGCAGTCCGGACACCTCCGCCAGATCCTGCTCGGTCAGCCGGAGCCCGGCCGCGGCCGCGTTCTGTGCGGCCCAGCGTTCCTGTTTGGTGCCCGGCAGGGCGATCACGTGCCGGCCCTGGGCCAGGACCCAGGCCAGGGCCACCTGGGCCGGGGTGACGCCCTCGCCGTGGCGCCGTGCGACCCGGCGCAGGCCCGCGACGATCGGCTGGTTGGCCGCCATCATCTCGGCCGTGAACCGGGGGTGGCGGGCCCGCACGTCGTCCGGTTCGAAGCCCTCGCCGGGCCGCAGGGTGCCGGTCAGGAAGCCGTTGCCCAGCGGCATCGCCGCGAGAAAGCCCACGCCCCGCGCCTCGCACCACGGCAGCAGCGCGGTCAGCGCCTCCGGCGACCACACCGACAGCTCCGCCTGCACCGCGCTCACCGGGAACACCTGCTGCACCCGTTGCAGTTGGCGCAGGGTGGTGTCGTGCAGCCCGCCGCCCGAGCGGCGGCCGCCGCGCGCCCCCACCGCGCACAGGCCCAGCGCCCGCACCTTCCCGGCCCGCACCAGGTCGGCCATCGCGCCCCACGTCTCCTCCACCGGCACCTCGGGGTCGGCGCGGTGCAACTGGTAGAGGTCGATCACATCCGTCTGCAGCCGGCGCAGCGAGGCGTCGCAGGCGCGCTTCACATATCCGGGCCGGCCGTTGGCCACGATGTGCTGCTCGCCCACCAGCAGCCCCGCCTTCGTGGACACGAAGGCGTCCCGGCGCCGCTCCTTGAGTACCCGGCCCAGCAGCAGCTCGTTGGTGAACGGGCCGTACATGTCCGCGGTGTCCAGCAGGGTCGAGCCCAGATCCAGTGCCCGGTGCACGCATCTCACCGACTCCTCGCCCCGCTGCCGTGACCCGCTGTACGCCCAGCTCATCGGCATGCATCCGAGTCCGACGGCCCCCACCGCGAGCGCCCCCGCGCCGATCGTCCTGCACTCCACCTGCTCGTGAACCTCCCTCTGCCCGGCCCCCAACCTAACCTCCGCGCCCCGGGCCCCTGACATAGCCTCCGTTCCATGAGTGCAGACGTATGGCTTCCCATTCCGCCGGAGGAGATCGAGGGGCTCCCCGAAGGGCCCCGCTATCTGTTCTGGGACGGGGGTGAGGACGGTGACCAGGCCTTTCCCGGGGACCCGGCGGACTGCGCCGTGTACGTGGTGCCGTACATGAAGCGGTGGCCGGTCAAGGTCCGCCCGCTGGAGCGGCTGACCAACGTGCGGGTCATCCAGACGCTCACCGCGGGTGTCGACGACATCACCGCACGGCTGTCGTCGATCGTGCCGGGCGTGCAGCTGTGCAATGCGCGCGGCGTGCACGAGGCGAGCACCGCCGAACTCGCGCTCACCCTGACCCTCGCCGCCCTGCGCGGCGTCCCCGGCTTCGTCCGGGCCCAGCAGCAGGAGCGCTGGGAGAGCGGATTCCATCCCTCCCTCGCCGACAAGAACGTCCTCATCGTCGGTTACGGCTCCATCGGTGCCGCCATCGAGGACCGGCTTGAACCCTTCGAAGTCGCGCGGGTGGCGCGCATCGCGCGCTCCCGGCGCACCACGGCGCGCGGTCTTGTGCACCCGATCACCGATGTGCTTTCCCTGCTCCCGGACGCGGACGTCGTGATCCTCTCCACCCCGCTCACGGAGGCCACGCTGGGGCTCGTCGACGCCGATTTCCTGGCGCGGATGAAGGACGGGGCGCTGCTCGTGAACGTCTCGCGCGGGCCCGTCATCGACACGAAGGCACTGCTCGCCGAGCTGGAGCGCGGCCGGCTCAGCGCCGCCCTGGACGTGACGGACCCCGAGCCGCTGCCGCCCGGACATCCCTTGTGGCAGGCGCCCGGAGTGCTGATCAGCCCGCATGTGGGCGGCCCCTCCTCGGCCTTCCTGCCGCGCGCCAAACGGCTGCTCGCCGACCAGCTGACCCGCTTCGTGAACCGGCAGCCCCTGCGGAACGTGATCCTTACGACGGACGTTGACACGGCGGGACCAAGCGGGCGGTAATCCGCTTCCGGCACCCTCCGCAATCTTTCGGACGCGACCCGTACCCGCATCGCCGCTGGTCGTCACGGAGCGTAGAGAACCTATGTCCCTGAGTGACGATCCTGGTGTATCGTCCCGACAGGGGCTGCGCCGCCGACCGTTCGGCGCCGGGGATGGACATTTCAGATTTGTGAGGGGGGCGACGGGCGATGCACGGCCTATGGACGAACGATCCGACGCGGCGGAGCCGCCGACGGCGACCCTGGCGCACGGCCACGCGCAGACGCGGCCATCACACCAGCCACCACAGCCACCACCAGCGCAGGCACAGCGGCCGCCGGAGGCATGCCCATCCAGCGCACCGGGACCGTCGGGACCCGGGAGCGGCGCTCACCGGGAGGCCCCGGTGAGCGCATCGCCCTCCGTGACGAGCACCCTCGACGAAGCGGTGCGCGCACCGCACCCGCAGGACGCGCCGCCGCCCGGCCGCCCGCCCGCCCGCGAAGGCACGCGACTGACGGAGCAGCTCGTCCTCGCCCTGATCTGCGCGGCCTACGCCGCCGGAGCCGCGTTCGACTGGGGAACCGAGGAAGTCGCGCTGGTCATGGGCGACTTCGGGCTGAGCGCCGCGGCGGGCGCCGCCTCCGTCTCGTGCTTCCTGTACGCCCGCAGCGCACGCGTGCGCTTCCGGTCCGCCTGGCTGCTGTTCGCCCTCTCCTCGGCGATGGCGGCGCTGGGCAACGCGGTCTGGGGATGGTACGAGGTCGTCCTGGCGCGGCCCGTTCCCAGCCCCAGCTACGCCGACCTCTTCTTCCTGTGCTTCGCGCCGCCCGCCATCGTGGGCCTGCTCGTCCTCGCCAAGCGCCCGGTGACGCGAGCGGGCTGGATCTGCCTGGCACTGGACGCCTGGCTGATCGGCGGCTCGCTGCTCACCCTGTCCTGGAGCCTCGCGCTCGCCCAGGCGGCCCGCATCGAGGGGTCGAGCGTCGCGCACACCGCGCTGTCGCTGGCGTACCCGCTGCTCGACATCGCGCTCGTCAGCATGGTCCTCGCGCTGCACTTCCGCCGCGCCCCGGGCAACCGCACGGCGGTGAACACGGCGATCGGCGCGCTCGCGCTGACCGTGATGTGCGACGCGCTGTTCACCTCGCCGCTGCTGCACAGCAGCTACCGCTCCGGACAACTGCTGGACGCGGGCTGGTTCGCCGGTTCACTGCTGCTCGCCTACGCCCCCTGGGTCGCCCGCCGGCACCGCGGCGCGCGGGAGGCACGCGTGCCGGACGGGCACACACGCGTGGTCCACGAGCATCTGCCCGGGCAACGCGGCACAGGCCGCCACCACCCGTCCACCCCCGCCCCGGCGGGCGAGCACGGCCGGTATCTCGCCGGGCGGCCGATCACCGGCTCCCTCGCCGCGCTCACCCCGTACCTCGCCGCCGCCGTGTGCACCCTGGGCATCCTGTACAACGTCCTCAACGGCCGCCGGCCCGATCACGTGGTGCTGATCACCGCGGGCGCCGTCGTGCTCGCGCTGGTCATCCGCCAGGGCATCATGCTGCTGGACAACATCACCCTCACCCAGGAGCTGGCACAGAAGGAGAACCACTTCCGCTCCCTGGTGCAGGGCTCCAGCGACGTGATCATGATCGCCGCGCCCAACGGCATCCTGCGGTACGTCTCACCGGCCGCCGCCGGGGTCTACGGACGGCCCGCCGAGGAGCTGGTGGGCACGGAGCTGGCCGCGCTCATCCACCCGGAGGACCTGGGGTGCGTGGTGCACGAGGTGCGCCGCTTCCTCGCCGCCAGCCCGGTGGAGGAGCCCACCACGCGCATCGAGTGCCGGTTCCGCTCGGGCGGCGGCGGCTGGCTCAACGTCGAGTCCACCGTCAACCGCCACCACGGCGGCCTGATCTTCAACAGCCGGGACGTGACCGAGAGGGTGCGGCTGCAGGCGCAGTTGCAGCACAACGCCGAGCACGACCCGCTGACCGACCTGCCCAACCGCGCGCTGTTCACCCGGCGCGTCCAGCAGGCGCTGTCCGGCCGCCGCGCCACCGACCGGGGCGCCGCCCAGCGCGGCACTGCCGTGCTCTTCATCGATCTGGACGGCTTCAAGGCCGTCAACGACACGATCGGGCACCAGGCCGGGGACGAACTGCTCGTCCAGGCCGCCCGCAGGCTCCAGGACGCGGTCCGGCAGGGGGACACCGCCTCCCGGCTGGGCGGCGACGAGTTCGCGGCCCTGATCGTCGGGGACGGCACCCGCGACCGTGCCGCCCGGGAGCGGAACATCCTGGAGCTGGCCGACCGCCTCAGAGTGACCCTCTCCCACCCGTACGCCATCGACGGCAACGATGTCCGGGTCAACGCCTCCATCGGCGTCGCCTTCGCCGAGCCGGGGCTCGGTGCCGGTGAGTTGCTGCGCAACGCCGACCTCGCGATGTACCGCGCGAAATCGGCCGGGAAGGGCCGGGTCGAGCTGTACAGACCGCAGATGCAGCAGGACGTCGTACGCAAGGCGGAGCTGGCCACGCGGCTGCGTGCCGCGCTGCACGACGGTGAGTTCGCGCTGCTGCACCAGCCGGTGGTGTGCCTGGAGAACGGCCGGATCACGGCGGTCTCCGCGCAGGCGCGCTGGCGCTCCTCCCAAGGGGTGCTGTTCACGCCGGCCGAGTTCCTGCGGGTGGCCGAGGACGGCGACAAGACCGCCGAACTGGAGCGCTGGATCTTCCAGGAGGCCGTGGAACAGGCCGCCGAACGGGCCGCCACCGGGCTCGTCGTACCCGTGACGGTGCGGATGAGTGCCCGGCGGCTGCTGGACCGATCGATGCCGCTGGGCTCCGTGGAGGCGCTGCTGACCCGGCACGGGCTGCCGCCCGGGGCGCTGGTCATCGAGCTGTCCGACACCGATCCGCGGCTCTCCCTGGACGAGCTGGAGCGGCGGCTGACCGCGCTCAGCAGGCTCGGGGTGCGGATCGCGCTGGACGGGTTCGGCAGCGGCTACGCGGCCATCACCGCTCTGCGGCGGCTGCCCGTGGACATCCTCCGGCTCGACCGCAGCCTGGTCGAGGGGGTCGTGGAGTCCGCGCGCCTGCACAAGATCACCAGTGGTCTGCTGCGGATCGCCGGCGATCTCGGGCTGCAGTCCCTCGCCGAGGGCGTGGACCTGCCGGAGCAGGTGGTCGCCTTGCGCGCGATGGGCTGCACGCACGGGCAGGGCATGGCGTTCGCCGGTCCGCTGGACGAGTACCGGCTGCGCCGGGCACTCGGATCCGGCCATTATCCGGTGCCGCACGCACCGGCCGAACCGGCCTTCGCGGGCAAGGGTGCGGGGGTGTACACAAGTGGTGTCCCCGCTGTTCTCGGAGGCGGCAGTGCCCTTCGCTCACATAATGAGACTCCCGTCCCACCTACTTGACACGTGGTGCGTGCCGGGGGGAGGGTCAGTGCCATGCGCACCCGAATTCTCGTACTTGGACAGCGCGTCGGCTGAGCTGGGACCCACCGGAGGACGATCCGGAATCCCCAGCGACCTCACCGGCGCGCTCCCCTCGCTTGCCTTTCGGCACGAGGGGTTTTTTGTTGCACGAGCGCCTTTCGTGCAGCGCTTGAACTCCGCCCAAACCTCGCAAAAACCCTCAGCATCGAGAAGAGAATGCCGATGACCGAGCAGGCCACCGGGGCCCACCATCCGCAGCCGCGGCCCCGTTCCGGAGGACAGCACTCCGCCCCCGTCGAGCACGTCACGGGTGCGCAGTCCCTCATCCGCTCCCTCGAGGAGGTCGGCGCGGACACGGTATTCGGCATTCCCGGCGGCGCGATCCTCCCGGCGTACGACCCGCTGATGGACTCCACCCGGGTGCGGCACGTCCTGGTCCGCCACGAGCAGGGCGCCGGCCACGCGGCCACGGGGTATGCGCAGGCCACCGGCAAGGTCGGCGTCTGCATGGCCACCTCCGGCCCGGGTGCCACGAACCTGGTCACGCCGATCGCGGACGCGCACATGGACTCCGTGCCGATGGTCGCGATCACCGGCCAGGTCGCCTCGAAGTCGATCGGCACGGACGCCTTCCAGGAGGCGGACATCGTCGGCATCACCATGCCGATCACCAAGCACAACTTCCTCGTCACCAAGGCCGAGGACATCCCGCGGGTCATCGCGCAGGCCTTCCACATCGCCTCCACCGGCCGCCCGGGCCCGGTCCTGGTCGACATCGCCAAGGACGCCCTCCAGGCGAAGACCACCTTCTCCTGGCCGCCCGCGATGGATCTGCCCGGCTACCGTCCGGTGACCAAGCCGCACGCCAAGCAGATCCGCGAGGCGGCCAAGCTGATCACCTCCGCCAGGCGGCCCGTCCTCTACGTCGGCGGCGGCGTCATCAAGGCGCAGGCCACCGCCGAGCTGAAGGTCCTCGCCGAACTCACCGGAGCGCCTGTCACCACCACCCTGATGGCGCTCGGCGCGTTCCCCGACAGCCACCCGCTGCACGTGGGAATGCCGGGCATGCACGGTGCGGTCACCGCCGTCACCGCGCTGCAGAAGGCCGACCTGATCGTCGCCCTCGGAGCCCGCTTCGACGACCGCGTCACCGGCAAGCTGGACAGCTTCGCCCCCTACGCCAAGATCGTCCACGCCGACATCGACCCGGCCGAGATCGGCAAGAACCGCGCCGCCGACGTGCCGATCGTCGGGGACGCCCGCGAGGTCATCGCCGACCTGGTCCAGGCCGTGCAGAAGGAGCACAGCGAGGGCCACAAGGGCGACTACACCGCCTGGTGGAGCGACCTCAACCGCTGGCGCGACACCTACCCGCTCGGCTACGACCAGCCCGAGGACGGCTCCCTGTCCCCGCAGCAGGTCATCGAGCGCATCGGGCAGCTCGCGCCCGAGGGCACGATCTTCGCGGCGGGCGTCGGCCAGCACCAGATGTGGTCCGCGCACTTCATCCAGTACGAGAAGCCCGCCACCTGGCTGAACTCCGGCGGCGCAGGCACGATGGGCTACGCGGTCCCGGCCGCCATGGGCGCCAAGGCCGGCCGGCCGCAGCAGACCGTGTGGGCGATCGACGGCGACGGCTGCTTCCAGATGACCAATCAGGAACTGACCACCTGCGCGCTGAACAACATCCCGATCAAGGTCGCCGTCATCAACAACGGCGCCCTGGGCATGGTCCGCCAGTGGCAGACCCTGTTCTACAACCAGCGCTACTCCAACACCGTGCTGCACTCCGGCCCGGACGACATCAATCCGGAGGCCAAGGGCACGCGGGTGCCGGACTTCGTGAAGCTGTCCGAGGCGATGGGCTGCGTGGGCCTGCGCTGCGAGCGCCCCGAGGACCTGGACAAGGTCATCGAAGAGGCGAACTCCATCAACGACCGCCCGGTCGTCATCGACTTCATCGTCCACGAGGACGCGATGGTGTGGCCGATGGTCGCCGCCGGCACCTCCAACGACGAGATCATGGCCGCCCGGGACGTCCGCCCCGACTTCGGCGACAACGAAGACGACTGAGCGAGAGAGACGTAAAAAGACCATGTCCAAGCACACGCTCTCCGTCCTGGTGGAGAACACGCCGGGCATCCTCGCCCGGATCGCCGCCCTGTTCTCCCGCCGCGGCTTCAACATCGACTCGCTCGCCGTCGGTGTCACCGAGCACCCCGACATCTCCCGCATCACCATCGTCGTGGGCGTCGAGGACCTGCCGCTCGAGCAGGTGACCAAGCAGCTCAACAAGCTCGTCAACGTGCTGAAGATCGTCGAGCTGGAGCCGGGCCAGGCCGTTCAGCGCGAACTCGTCCTGGTGAAGGTCCGTGCCGACAACGAGACCCGCTCCCAGATCGTGGAGATCGTCCAGCTGTTCCGCGCCAAGACCGTCGACGTCTCTCCGGAGGCCGTCACGATCGAGGCCACCGGATCCGGCGAGAAGCTGTCCGCCATGCTCAAGATGCTCGAGCCGTACGGCATCAAGGAGCTGGTCCAGTCCGGCACGATCGCGATCGGCCGCGGCGCGCGCTCGATCACGGACCGCTCGCTGCGCGCTCTCGACCGATCTGCGTAAGGCTGAATACGGGCGGTCGGTGCATCGCCGCCCGCCCGTATGCCGAGACCCCCAGACTTCCCTTCCTCCCACCGGCATACGGTGGGACGCACAATCTGCACACCAAGGAGAGAACCCAAAGTGGCCGAGCTGTTCTACGACGCCGACGCCGACCTGTCCATCATCCAGGGCCGCAAGGTCGCGGTCATCGGATACGGCAGCCAGGGCCACGCCCACGCGCTGTCGCTGCGTGACTCCGGTGTCGACGTCCGCGTCGGTCTGCACGAGGGCTCCAAGTCCAAGGCCAAGGCCGAGGAGCAGGGCCTGCGCGTGGTGAGCCCGGCCGAGGCCGCCGCCGAGGCCGACGTCATCATGATCCTCATCCCGGACCCGATCCAGGCCCAGGTCTACGAGGAGTCCATCGCCCCGAACCTGAAGGACGGCGACGCGCTGTTCTTCGCCCACGGTTTCAACATCCGCTTCGGCTTCATCAAGCCCCCGGCCGGCGTCGACGTCGCCCTGGTCGCTCCCAAGGGCCCGGGCCACCTGGTGCGCCGCCAGTACGAGGAGGGCCGCGGCGTCCCGGCGATCGCCGCCGTCGAGCAGGACGCCACCGGCAACGCCTTCCCGCTGGCCCTTTCGTACGCCAAGGCCATCGGCGGCACCCGCGCCGGTGTCATCAAGACGACCTTCACCGAGGAGACCGAGACCGACCTGTTCGGCGAGCAGGCCGTGCTGTGCGGCGGCACCTCCGCCCTGGTCAAGGCCGGCTTCGAGACCCTGGTCGAGGCGGGCTACCAGCCGGAGATCGCCTACTTCGAGTGCCTGCACGAGCTGAAGCTGATCGTCGACCTCATGTACGAGGGCGGCCTGGAGAAGATGCGCTGGTCCGTCTCCGAGACCGCCGAGTGGGGCGACTACGTCACCGGCCCGCGCATCATCACCGACGCCACCAAGGCCGAGATGAAGCAGGTCCTCGCCGAGATCCAGGACGGCACCTTCGCCCAGACCTGGATGGACGAGTACCACGGCGGCCTGAAGAAGTACAACGAGTACAAGCAGCAGGACTCCGAGCACCTGCTGGAGACCACCGGCAAGCAGCTGCGCAAGCTGATGAGCTGGGTCAACGAGGAGGCGTAAGCCTCAAGGCAGGGGCCGGGGCGGATCACCCCGGCCCCTGTTGTCCACCCCGTCCAGCCCCGGACGGGTGATCCTTCCGTAGAGGCGCATTACGACCACCGCCACGCCACTACACTGCTGCACAACACGCGTCAGGCCCACAGCGTCGTGCGTCTTCCGCGGCTAGCCCCTCCACCGCCTGCGGCCGTCGGGACGGCCGTCCGCATTGGACTTGTGAGGACTCACGTGAGCTCGAAACCCGTCGTACTCATCGCTGAAGAGCTGTCGCCCGCGACCGTCGACGCGCTCGGCCCGGACTTCGAGATCCGGCACGCCAACGGAGCCGACCGAGCCGAACTGCTCCCCGCCATCGCCGACGTCGACGCGATCCTGATCCGTTCCGCCACCAAGGTCGACGCCGAGGCCGTCGCCGCGGCGAAGAAGCTCAAGGTCGTCGCGCGAGCCGGTGTCGGCCTCGACAACGTCGACGTCTCCGCCGCCACCAAGGCCGGCGTGATGGTCGTCAACGCCCCGACCTCCAACATCGTGACCGCCGCCGAACTGGCCTGCGGTCTGCTCCTCGCCACCGCGCGCAACATCCCGCAGGCCAACGCCGCGCTGAAGAACGGCGAGTGGAAGCGCAGCAAGTACACGGGCGTGGAGCTGGCCGAGAAGACGCTGGGCGTCGTGGGTCTCGGCCGCATCGGTGCCCTCGTCGCGCAGCGCATGTCCGCCTTCGGCATGAAGGTCGTCGCCTACGACCCCTACGTGCAGCCCGCGCGGGCCGCGCAGATGGGCGTCAAGGTGCTGTCCCTGGACGAGCTGCTCGAGGTCTCCGACTTCATCACCGTCCACCTGCCCAAGACCCCCGAGACCCTCGGCCTCATCGGTGACGAGGCGCTGCGCAAGGTCAAGCCGAGCGTGCGCATCGTCAACGCGGCCCGCGGCGGCATCGTGGACGAGGCCGCGCTGTACGCGGCGCTGAAGGAGGGCCGGGTCGCCGGCGCCGGCCTCGACGTGTACGCCAAGGAGCCCTGCACCGACTCCCCGCTGTTCGAGCTGGACCAGGTCGTGTGCACCCCGCACCTCGGCGCGTCCACCGACGAGGCCCAGGAGAAGGCGGGCATCGCGGTCGCCAAGTCCGTCCGCCTCGCCCTCGCCGGCGAGCTGGTGCCGGACGCGGTGAACGTCCAGGGCGGTGTCATCGCCGAGGACGTCAAGCCCGGTCTGCCGCTCGCCGAGCGCCTCGGCCGCATCTTCACCGCGCTCGCCGGTGAGGTCGCGGTCCGCCTCGACGTCGAGGTCTACGGCGAGATCACCCAGCACGACGTGAAGGTGCTGGAGCTGTCCGCGCTCAAGGGTGTCTTCGAGGACGTCGTCGACGAGACGGTGTCGTACGTCAACGCCCCGCTGTTCGCGCAGGAGCGTGGGGTCGAGGTCCGCCTGACCACCAGCTCCGAGTCGGGCGACCACCGCAACGTGGTGACCGTGCGCGGCACGCTGGGCACCGGCGAGGAGGTGTCGGTCTCCGGCACGCTGGCCGGCCCCAAGCACGTCCAGAAGATCGTCGCGGTCGGCGACTACGACGTCGACCTCGCGCTCGCCGACCACATGGTCGTCCTGCGCTACGAGGACCGTCCGGGTGTCGTGGGCACCGTCGGCCGCATCCTCGGCGAGGCGGGCATCAACATCGCCGGCATGCAGGTCGCTCGCGCGAGGGCGGGCGGCGAGGCGCTGGCGGTGCTGACCGTGGACGACACGGTGGCCGCCGGTGTCCTGGCCGAGCTGGCGGCGGAGATCGGGGCGACGTCCGCCCGCTCCGTGAACCTGGTCTGACGCGTCCGCGCGAGAACGCCGGGCGGGCCGAGGAAGAACCTCGGCCCGTCCGGCGTTCGTCGTCGGCGGCCTACTTCTCGCCCTCCCCTACCTCGATCCGCCGCAGCGTCACCGCCGCGCCCAGCGCCGCCACTGTCAGCAGCACCGCTCCGGCGATCGCCGCCCCGTGCATCCCGGTCGTGAACGCCTCGCGGGCCGTGGCGAGCAGGGACTCGCCGGTACGGCCGGGCAGCCGGGCGGCCGTGGCGAGCGCGCCGCCGAGGGTCTCGCGGGCTTCCGCCGGGGCCGCGGCCGGCATCTCGTGGCGGTAGACCGCCGTACCGATGGAGCCCAGGACCGCCATGCCGAGGGCGCCGCCGAACTCGGTGCCGGTCTCCAGGAGGGAGGAGGCCGTGCCCGCCCGCTCCACCGGGGCCGTGCTCATGGCCAGGTCGGTCAGCTGGGACATCACCATGACCACCCCGGAGGCGAGGACACCGGCCGCCGCCAGCACCAGCCACAGGGAGTCGGTGCCGGTGAAGGCGAGCAGTGCGTATCCGGCGGCCGAGACGGCGAAGCCGGTGGCGACGACGTAGCCGCGGTTGGCGCCACGGGCGACGAGCGTTCCGGTGACCGGCCCCGCGACGCCGATCAGCACCGACGGGAGCAGGCTCCACAGCGCGGCCGAGAGTGGACTCTTGCCGAGGACCGACTGCAGGTACTGCGTGGTGAAGATCGCCGAACCCATCATGCCGAACGCCGAGACCAGGGTCAGGACCAGCGCCGGGGTGAAGCCGTGGCCCCGCAGCAGGGCCGGCGGGATCAGCGGTGAGGCGGCGGTGCGCTGCCGGTGGACGAAGAGCGCCGCGAACAGCAGACCGACCGTCACCGAGACGACGTACTGCGGGTGCCAGCCCTCGGAGGGGATCTCCTTCAGGCCGTAGATCACCGGAAGCACGGCGGCCATCGACAGCGGGACGCTCGGCCAGTCGAAGCGGCCGGGGTTCGGGTTCCTCGACTCCGGAAGCAGGACCGGACCCAGGACCAGCAGCAGGGCCATCGCCGGCAGATTGACCAGGAAGACCGAGCCCCACCAGAAGTGCTCGACGAGGATGCCGCTCATCACCGAGCCGAGCGCGATGCCGCCGGTCATCACGCCGGACCACAGGCCGATCGCCTTCGCCCGCTCGGCGGGGTCGGTGAACATCGTGCGCAGCAGGGCCATGGTCGACGGCATCAGCGTCGCCCCGCCGATCCCGAGGATCGCGCGGGCCGCGATCAGGGTCTCGGCGCTGTTCGCGTAGGCCGCGAGGACCGAGGCTGCGCTGAAGGCGGCGGCGCCCGCCAGCAGGAGCCTGCGGCGGCCGATGCGGTCGCCGAGCGAGCCCATCGTCATCAGCAGGCCGGCCAGGACGAAGCCGTAGATGTCGAAGATCCACAGCTGCTGGGTGCCGCTCGGCCGCAGATCCGCGCTGATCGCGGGTGCCGCGAAGTACAGGACCGAGACGTCCATCGAGACCAGCAGCAGCGGGAGCATCAGCACGCCCAGTGCGGTCCATTCGCGGCGGCCGGCGCGCTGGGCGGCCGGGGTCGTGGTGGTGCTCGTCGAGTTCGTCATGCCGAGGAATGTACGCGCGTCTTAAACGCTTGTCTAGAACGCTTGTATAGGTCATGCGTCTAGGACGGATGTATGGATCGGGGGGTAGGGTGAACGGCATGGGACACCGTGAGGATCTGCTGGAAGGCGCCAAGCGCTGCCTGCTCGAGAAGGGTTTCGCGCGGACCACCGCGCGGGACGTCGTGAAGGAGTCGGGGACCAACCTGGCCTCGATCGGCTATCACTACGGCTCGAAGGACGCCCTGCTCGCCCAGGCCTACGTCGCGCTGGTGGAGACCATGTCCGACGGCTTCGAGGGCGCCGGGATCGAGGCGGTCGAGGGTGCGCCCGGCTCGCTGGAGCGGTTCCGGTGGGTGTGGTCGAACATCGTCGAGTCCATGCGGGGGGGCGGCTCGGTCTGGCGGCTCAGCGTGGAGGCCATGACCATCGACCTCCCCGAGCTGCGCGAGCACCTCTCCCGCGCCCAGCGCGAGGGCGGACGCGGTCTGGTCGCGCTGCTCATGGGCGTGCCGGAGGAGGAGGTCTCCGACGAGACCGCGGACACTCTCGGCCGGTTCTACCTCACGCTGATGACCGGACTCATCGCACAGTGGACCTTCGACCCGAAGACCGCTGCCGACGGGGAGGCGCTCACCGAGGGCCTGCGCCAGGTCATCGAGGCCGCCACCCGGACGTGAGGGACCTGCCCGGCCGACCGTGCCGGACGCGGGGCGCCGGATGCGGGATGCCGGATGTCGGACGCGGTGCGCGGTTTGCGGCTTTCCGGGGGGTGGGGAAGATTTGACCCCATGTGCCGGACCTCCCTCCCGGAGTCGTGGTCGAGATGCCCGTAGCGGAATCCGAGACGGCGGTGCTGATCGTCGGCGGCGGGCCGGTCGGGCTCACCGCCAGAGCGCTGCTGGAGCGCTGGGGCGTGCCCACGCAGCTGGTCGAGAAGCACGTCGAGCTGTCGCCCTTCCCGCGGTCCCGGCTGGTCAACGTGCGCTCGATGGAGATCTTCCGGCGGCTCGGGCTCGCCGGCGCGATCGCGGCCCGCGCGTTCCCGCCGCAGTACGGCCGTATCCGCTTCCGGGACACCCTGTACGACCGCGACTTCGCCACGGCGGGCATGGTCGGCGTCGAAGCACCGGTACCCGAGAGCCCCGTGACCGGGGTGGTCACCTCGCAGGACCGGCTGGAACCCACCCTGCTCGGCGCGGCGGACGCACCGGTGCGCTTCGGCGTCGAACTCGTCGGCCTGACCGAAGAGGCCGATGGCGTCCTGGCCTCGCTCGTCGACCGTCGAAGCGGTGACGAGGCCCGCGTCCGGGCCCGCTACGTACTCGCCGCCGACGGCGCGAACTCCACCGTCCGGCGGCTGCTGGGCATCGGCACCACCGGCCCGGGCGCGCTGGCGGCCCTCACCACCGTCGTGTTCGACGCAGATCTCGGCCGCTGGTGCGCCCGCCGGCCCGCCGGGGTCTACATCACCGCGCACGGCTCCTTCGCCCCGCTCTATCCCGAGGGCGGCTGGGCCTGGTTCGGTCCGACACCCGAGGACCCCGAAGGCGCCGACTGGCCCGGCGTCGTCGCCCGCGCCCTCGGCCCCGGCGCCGGCGTCGCGGCCGACGTGCTGCGGGTCCAGCACTGGACGATGAACGCGTTCGTCGCCGAACGTCTCCGGCACGGCCGGATCCTGCTGGCCGGCGACGCCGCGCACGCGGTCCCCATCATCGGGGGCCTGGGCATGAACGCCGGCGTCGCCGACGTGCACAACCTGTGCTGGAAGCTGGCCGGGGTCCTGCACGGGTGGGCCGGACCGGGCCTGCCGGCCACCTACGAGACGGAACGCCTCCCCGTCGCCCACCAAACCCTGCGCCAGGCGGTGGACAACACCCATCTCATGATGCGGGTGCAGAACCAGCGCCTCGACCAGCTGCGAACCGGCGAAGCGGCGCCGGCCCGGATCGAACTGCCCTGGTCGGAGCGGTACTTCGCGCAACTCGGCCTCGTACTCGGCGTCACCTACCGCTCCGCCGCGGTCCTCGACGGCGACGGCGACGGAGCCCCGCCCGAGCCGGCCGGCACCGGGACGGAGTACGTCCCCCGCGCGGAGCCGGGCCACCGCATGCCCCACCTCTGGCTCACCGGCGACCGGTCCACCCTCGACGCCTGCGGCGAGTGGTTCGCGCTGCTCACCCCGGACCCCGGCCACTGGGCGCGGCACCGCTTCGCACCCTGGCCCGTACGCGTCGAGGCACTTCCCGCCGAGCACGCCGGCCGCTGCGGCCTCGGCCCGCACGGGGTGCTGCTCGTCCGGCCCGACGGACACATCGGCGCCCGCTGGCCCGACCGCCCGCCGGGCGAGGCCGCCCTCCGCCACGCCCTCGCCGCGATCACCCGCCCGGCGCCCGGCTGACAGCGGTCCGCCGGGGCGGCTACAGCCGCGCCCGCTTCAACGCCATGTGCAGCAGCAGCCGGTCCTCCCCGTCGTCCAGGTCGAGCCCGGTCAGCTGCTCCACCCGGGAGAGGCGGTAGTACAGCGTCTGCCGGTGGATGCCCAGCTCGGCGGCGGTGCGGCCGGCCTGCCCGGCGCAGTCGAGGTAGACCTCGGCGGTGCGGGCCAGCTCCCGGTGGACGGGGGAGAGCAGCGGGCCGACCACGGGATCGTGCGCGGACTGCGGGGGCAGCGTGGTCAGCAGCCGGTACGGGCCGATGCGCGCCCACTCCGCGACCGGGCCGAACCGCGGCTCGGCCAGCGCGGCGCGCGCGGCGGCCAGCGCCTCCTGCCAGACCGTGCCCAGCTCGGCGAGACCGGTGCGCGGTTCGCCGACCCCGGCGGCGAACCCGGCGCCCCCACCGGCCCCGGCGGTCCCGCCGGGCCTCTTCGCCACGGCGGCGGCCGTGCGCGCCCCGGTTCCCCGCGCCTTCGCTCCCCCCGCCCCCTCGGCGTCCTTCAGCAGCCGCGCGGCCGCCGTCAGCGCCGGTGTCACCACGTCCGTGCTGCGCAGCCGTACCAGGACCGCGAGGCTCAGGCCCGTCGCGCCCCACGGCAGCGTGCACAGTGCCGTCGCGTGCGGGACCGTACGCGGAGAGGGGACGTCGTCGGGGTCGGTGGACGGCCAGGGGGCGAGGCAGACCAGGGTGTGCGGGCCCTCCGCCCGAGGACCGAGGGCGGTGCGCAGTTCGGCCACCGCCATGTCCCGCTGCCAGCCGCCTTCCGCGGTGAGCACCGCCCGCAGTTCGCGGGTCAGCCCGGCCCCGGCCTCCGCCTCGTCCGCGAGCAGTGCGCCGATCCGGTCCGCCACCCGCATGGCGGCGGCCAGCTGGGGGTCCGTCGGGCCCGGGTCGCCGTCCAGCAGCCAGACATAGCCGAGGACGACACCCCGATGGCGTACCGGCAGGCAGATACGGCCGCGATAGACCCCGGCCTCCGGGCTGGAGGGAATCCGCACCGGCCCGGTCGCGCGCGTGATGCCGAAGCCCTCGAACCAGGCCCGGACGGTCGCCGTGGAACGCCGGGTCAGGATCGAGCGGGTGCGCACCGGGTCCAGCGCGGAGGGGTCCAGCTCGTCCTCGCTGTCGTACGCGCCGAAGGCGATCAGCTCGAAGTCGCGGTTCTCCAGGGTCGCCGGAACGCCCAGCAGCTCCGAGATCTCGTCCACCAGCTCCTGGTAGTCACCCTTGTAGGCCGCCGTCACTCGGGCATTCTCCCGCATTTCTCGCCGCCTTCATACATCTGTCTGAGATCCCGGGCACGGATGCGTGACAGCTGTCGATGGCTGACGATCGGAGAGATCCTTAGGTTTCACGGTGGTTCTCCGTGCCGTACCCGAATCGTCGGATGACGGCCGCTTTGGTGCTTGTCTGTGGAGGTGCCCCGTGCTGGGTCCCGTGATTCTCGCCGCGTCGCGCAGCGACCGGATGCGTCGCCTGATCTCGGCGGCCCCGGTGACCAAGCAGGTCGTCGACCGCTTCATACCCGGCGAGACCGTGGCCGACATCGTCCCGATCATCGAGGACCTGACGGCCAGGGGCCTGGAGCTGACGATGGACGTCGTCGGCGAGGACATCACCACCCCCGAGCAGGCCACCGCCGCCCGGGACGCCTACCTGGCGCTGATCGACCGCCTCGAGGTCCTGGGCCTCGGCGAGAAGGTCGAGATGTCGGTCAAGCTGTCCATGTTCGGGCAGGCGCTCGAGAACGGCCACGAGCTGGCGCTCGCGAACGTCCGTCCGGTGGTCGAGGCCGCCGCCGCCATCGGTACGACGGTCACCCTGGACGCCGAGGACCACACCACGCTGGACTCGATGTTCGCCATCCACGAGGAGCTGCGGAAGGACTTCCCGCAGACCGGCTGCGTCATCCAGGCCTACCTCTTCCGCACCGAGGCCGACGCCCGCCGCCTCGCCGCGGCCGGCAGCCGTGTGCGCCTCGTCAAGGGTGCCTACAAGGAGCCCGCCGAGGTCGCCTACCAGCAGAAGCACGAGATCGACAAGGCCTACGTGCGCATCCTGAAGACGCTGATGGAGGGCGAGGGCTACCCGATGATCGGGTCCCACGACCCGCGCCTGATCTCGATCGCCCAGGAGCTGGCCCACCAGGCCGGGCGCAAACTGGACGAGTACGAGTTCCAGATGCTGTACGGCATCCGCGGCGACGAGCACCTGCGGCTGGCCGCCGAGGGCCACCGCATGCGCGTCTACACCGCCTACGGAACCGACTGGTACGGCTACTTCATGCGCCGTCTGGCGGAGAAGCCGGCGAACCTGCGCTTCTTCCTCCGCTCGATGGTCAGCAAGGGCTGAGCCCGAACACCCGCTCACGTACAAGGAGTTACGGATCTCATGGACGCTGTGACCCAGGTCCCCACCCCGGTCAACGAGCCGGTGCACGGCTACGCCCCCGGCTCGCCCGAGCGCGCCCGCCTGGAGGTCAAGCTCAAGGAGCTGGCCGAGAACCCGATCGACCTGCCGATGACCATCGGCGGTGAGAAGCGGATGGGCGGCGGCGCGCCGTTCCAGGTGGTCCAGCCGCACAACCACAAGGCCGTCCTCGGCACCCTGCGCAACGCCACCCGGCAGGACGCGCAGGAGGCCATCGACGCGGCGCTCGCCGCCGCGCCGGCCTGGCGTGCGATGTCGTTCGACGACCGCGCCGCGATCATCCTGCGCGCCGCCGAGCTGCTGTCCGGCCCGTGGCGCGAGACGATCGCCGCCTCCACCATGCTCGGCCAGTCGAAGACCGCCCAGCAGGCGGAGATCGACAGCCCCTGTGAGCTGGTCGACTTCTGGCGCTTCAACGTCCACTACGCCCGCCAGATCCTCGCCGAGCAGCCCCCGGCGAACTCCCCGGGCGTCTGGAACCGCCTCGACCACCGCCCGCTGGAGGGCTTCGTCTACGCGATCACGCCGTTCAACTTCAGCGCGATCGCGGCCAACCTGCCGACGGCCCCGGCCCTGATGGGCAACGTCGTCGTCTGGAAGCCGTCCCCGACCCAGACCCACGCGGCCGTCCTCCTCATGCAGCTGCTGGAGGAGGCGGGCCTGCCCAAGGGCGTCATCAACCTCGTCACCGGCGACGGCATCGAGGTCTCCGAGGTCGCGCTGGAGCACCGCGACCTCGCGGGCATCCACTTCACCGGTTCGACCAAGACCTTCCAGTACCTGTGGAAGACGGTCGGCAACAACATCGAGAAGTACCGCGCCTACCCGCGGCTGGTCGGCGAGACCGGTGGCAAGGACTTCCTGGTCGCCCACCCGAGCGCCGACCGCGCGGTGCTGAAGACCGCCCTGACCCGCGGTGCCTTCGAGTACCAGGGCCAGAAGTGCAGCGCCACCTCCCGCGCCTACATCCCGGCCTCCATCTGGAACTCGGGCTTCAAGGAGGAGTTCGCCGCCGAGGTCGACTACCTCACCATGGGTGACGTCACCGACCTGTCGAACTTCATCGGCGCCGTGATCGACGACCGTGCCTTCGCCAAGAACAAGGCCGCCATCGACCGCGCCAAGGAGGACCCGACCTGCACGATCGTCGCGGGCGGCAGCTACGACGACTCGGTCGGCTACTTCGTCCGCCCGACGGTCATCGAGTCCACCGACCCGGAGAACGAAGTCTTCCGCACCGAGTACTTCGGTCCGGTCCTCGGCGTCTACGTCTACGAGGACGACAAGTACGACGAGATGCTGGAGCAGATGGAGTCGGTCTCCGACTACGCCCTGACCGGCGCGGTCATCTCCAACGACCGTGCCGCGGCCGCGTACACGATGGAGAAGCTCCGCTTCGCCGCGGGTAACTTCTACATCAACGACAAGTCGACCGGCGCCGTCGTCGGCCAGCAGCCCTTCGGCGGCGGCCGCGCCTCCGGCACCAACGACAAGGCCGGTGCCCCCCAGAACCTCCTGCGCTGGACGCTGACCCGCGCCATCAAGGAGACCCTGGTCGCGCCGACCGACTACGCGTACCCGCACATGGGCTGATCCACAGCCCCCGTGAGCACGGGCCGGGAAGCCTGACCATCGAGCAGGCTTCCCGGCCCGTTCCCATGTGGCTCAGGGGGTCGGCAGGCGCCGGTCGAGGAAGTCCCGCATGAGTCCGGCGATCTGGTCCGCGTGCGTCTCCAGGGCGAAGTGACCGGTGGGCAGCAGGTGGATCTCGGCCTGCGGGAGGTCCCGGCGGAAGGCCAGCGCGCCCTCCGGCACGAAGATCTCGTCGTGCGCGCCCCACACCGCCAGCAGCGGGACACCGCTGTCGCGGAAGTACGCGTGGAACGCCGGGTACAGCGCGAGGTTGGCGCCGTAGTCGGAGATCAGGTCGAGCTGGATCTCCGCCTGGCCGGGGCGGGCGAGCCGGGCGGCGTCGTGCTCGTAGGCGTCCGGACTGACGAGGGTCGGGTCCGGCACGCCGTGCAGGTACTGCCACGCGATGCCGTCCGGCGTGTAGATCTCCCGCACCGCCGCCTCGGTCTGCGGCGTCCGCTTCTCGATCAGCGCCAGCACCGGTGCCCAGGCCTCGGCGCCGAGCCCCTCCTCGTAGGCGTTGCCGTTCTGCGTGACGATCGCGGTGACCCGGTCGGGATGGGCGAGGGCGAGACGCAGGCCGATCGGGGCGCCGTAGTCCTGGATGTACAGGGCGTACCGCTCCAGCCGCAGCAGCTGGGTGAACTCGTCGGTGACGGCCGCCAGTTCGTCGAAGGTGTACGGGAACTCGGAGGCGCCCGGCGTCGCCGAGCGGCCGAAGCCGATGTGGTCCGGGGCGATCACCCGGTACCGGTCGGCGAGCAGCGGGATCAGGTCGCGGAACATGTGCGAGCTGCTCGGAAAGCCGTGCAGGAGCAGCAGGACCGGGGCGTCGGCGGGGCCGGCCTCGCGGTAGTACACGTCGTGGCCGCGGACGGTCAGGGTGCGGTGATGGACCTGGTGCGTAGGCATGCACGCAGTCCAGCACGCACCTGCCTAACCGGTCAAGTGCTTTTAAAGGGTTAGAGGGAGGGGAGGGGGTGCGACACTGGTGGCATGACCCTCCACCTCCGTCTCGCCCACACCGCCGACCTCGGAACCGACGAACTTCGCGCCCTCCGCGCCCTGTTGGACGACGCGTTCGACGGGGACCTCTCCGACGAGGACTGGGAGCACGCACTCGGCGGGATGCATGTGCTCCTGCGGGACGGCGCCGGGCTCGCGGCCCACGGGTCCGTCGTGATGCGCCGCGTCCGGCACCGCGGACGCTGGCTGCGCACCGGCTACACGGAAGCCGTCGCCGTGCGCGCCGACGTACGGCGGACCGGGCTCGGCGGGCGGGTCATGGCCGAGCTGGAGCGGGTGATCGACCGGGCCTACGACTTCGGCGCGCTGTCCGCCGGCGACGAGGGCGCCCTGCTGTACGCCGCCCGCGGCTGGCGGCGGTGGAGCGGTCAGGTGCACGCCCTCTCCCCGGACGGGATCGTGCGTCTGCCGGAGGAGGAGGGGGGCATCCATGTGTGGCCCGCGCTCGCCGGCCCCCTCGACCCCGCCCACGAGCTGGTCTTCGACTGGCGGGACGGCGACGTCGTCTGATGTGGTGTCAGGTCGCGCGGACCAGGATCTTGCCCGTGTTGCCGCCGCGCAGCATCAGCAGGAACGCCTCCACGATCCGCTCGAACCCGTCGACCACCGTCTCGTCCGCCGCCAGCGCCCCGCTGCGCAGGTGCGGCACGGCGAAGTCGTACAACTCCTCCTGCGCGTCCCGGTAGTCGCTCACCAGGAAGCCCTCGATCCGCAGGCTCTTCTCCACGACGGCGGCGTGGTCGAAGACGACCGGCGGGGCGTCGGGGGTGTTGTACTGGCTGATCGTGCCGATCCGCACCACCCGGCCCCGCACGCGCAGCGCGCCGATCGCCGCGCCCAGGTGTTCCCCGCCGACGTTGTCGAGGAAGACGTCGATGCCGTCGGGGGCGGACCGGGCGAGGAGGTCGCCCACCGGGCCGGCGTGGTAGTCGAAGGCCGCGTCGTAACCCACCTGGCCCGTGAGGAAGGCGGCCTTCCCGGGTGTGCCCGCGCTGCCGATCAGGCGGCCCGCGCCCAGCAGCCGGGCGAAGCGGCCGGCCGCCGTGCCGACCCCGCCGGCCGCGCCGGACACGAACAGGTCCTCACCCGCACGCAGCCGGGCGATCCGGGTGAGCGCGATGTAGGCGGTGAGGCCGGTGCCGCCCAGCACGCTCAGATGGGCCGGCAGCGGGACGCCCGGGTGGTGGGGGATCCGCCGGACCTCCTCGGGGCGGACCACGGCGTGGGTGCGCCAGCCCTGCCGGTGGAAGACGATCTCGCCCTCGGACAGTTCCGGTGTGCGCGAGGCGGTGACCCGGCCGAGCGTGCGCCCCTCGAGCGGGGCGTTCAGCTCGAAGCCGCCGTCCATCATCTCGCGGTGATACGGGTCCACGGACCAGTAGAGGTTCTCCACGATCGCCGTGCCGGGGGCCGGTTCGGGGACGGGGGACTCGGCGAAGCGGAAGTGGTCCGGCGTGGGGAAGCCGGTGGGGCGGGCGGTCTGCTGCACGGTGAGCGCGGTCTCGGTCATGGGGCAGGACGCTAGGGAGGAATGCCGGGGGCGGGCAGGGGGTTGCGCTCATGGAGCGCACAGATCCATGAAACGGCCTCATATACGCAGGTGGGAGCCCCGAGTGACAGCAGACCTCACCCCGCAGGAGCTGAGAACCCTGGTCGCCGTGGCCGACGAGGGCGGGTTCTCCGCCGCGGCCGCGGTGCTCGGGGCCACCCAGTCCGCGGTCTCCCACGCCGTGCGCGGCATCGAGCGCAAGCTGGGCGTCGTGCTGTTCGAGCGCGGCCGGTTCGGCGCCCGGCCCACCGTCGCGGGGGAGCGCGCGGCGGCCCATGCGCGGCGGGTGCTGCGGATGCTTCAGGGCATGGCCGCCGACGTCCGGGCCGCCGGCACCGGCGAGATCACCGGACCGTTGCGGGTCGCCGCGTTCCGCAGCGCTGCCCTGCATCTGCTGCCGCCCGCCCTGGAGCGGCTCACCGCCCTGCACCCCGGCATCGAGGTGACCGTCACCGTGGTGCGGGAACTGGGCGCCGGTACCGCGGGCGAGGTCGCCGCCGGGCGGGCCGACCTGGGCATCGCCACCTTCGGCGGGCCCCTCGCGGCCGGGCTGGTCGGCGATGTGCTGCTGGAGGAGCCGTACTCCCTGGTGCATCCGGCCGGGCACCCGGCGCCGCGCACCCTCCCGCTCGTCGACTGGATGGAGAACTGCGGCTCCTACACCCGCGACTGGTGGGGTGCCCAGGACTGGATCCCGGCCGCGACCGTCAACGCCGAGGACGACGGAGCGGTGCTGTCCATGGTGGGCAGCGGTCTCGGTATGGCGATCATGCCCGCGCTCTCCCTCACCGGTGCCCCGCCCTCGGTGGAGATCACCGACCTCGGAGCCGGGCGCCCCTCCCGCTCCGTCGGCTACGTCACCACCCCGGAGCTGGCCGCCACCACCTCCGTACGGGCTCTGATCCGGACCCTGCGCTCCCTCGGACGGACTCTCCCCGAACGCACGAAAGACCAGCTCAGGGCGGTGTGAGTCGGTCCGCCGTCTCAGATAGTAGGAAGTCCGAGTAATTGTGCAGACAGGAACGGCCGGCGCCTTTAGTTTTGTAGGAGTCGAACGTCTCGCCAGATCCGGCGAATGGCGGTCGTGAGCCGGGCCCCGTGCAGGCAACCCCTGCGGCCGACGCTCCCCGCCTCTTCCGCGGGTCCCCCCACGCCCTCGAGGCAGGGGGAGTCTCCCATCTCCCCACATGCCGCACTCCCCGTTTGCCGAAGGAGTCGATTTCCATGGCCGAGACGACCGTCCGCCGCCGAGTCCGCCACGTGTCCCGCACGAGCGACTCCGACCGCAAGAACGCCGCCGCCGCCCTCCAGCGTGCCCTCGACCGCCGGGACAACGGCGGCGAGACCGGCCACTGAGGCGCACCGCCCGGGCGCCACACGTCCTGTCCGTATGGCGGACAAGGCATGTCATTCCCTGGGACGAGGAGTAGGGTGCCCGCATGTCTCGCAGCATCAATCTCGCAGTGATCCCCGGTGACGGCATCGGTCAGGAAGTCGTGGCCGAGGGTCTCAAGGTCCTCTCCGCCGTCCTGCCGCAGGATGTGAAGCTGGAGACCAAGGAGTACGACTTCGGCGCCAGGCGGTACCACGCCACCGGTGAGACCCTCACCGACGCCGACCTCGACGCGCTCAAGCGGCACGACGCCATCCTGCTCGGCGCGATCGGCGACCCGTCGGTGCCGTCCGGCGTCCTGGAGCGGGGCTTCCTGCTCAAGCTCCGCTTCGCCTTCGACCACCACGTCAACCTGCGTCCGTCGAAGCTGCTGCCGGGTGTCGCCACCCCGCTGGCGGGCCAGCCGGAGATCGACTTCGTCGTCGTCCGCGAGGGCACCGAGGGCCCGTACACCGGCAACGGAGGCACCATCCGCAAGGGCACCGAGCACGAGGTCGCCACCGAGGTCTCCGTGAACACGGCCTTCGGCGTCGAGCGCGTGGTCCGCGACGCCTTCGCGCGTGCCCAGGCCCGCCCGCGCAAGAAGCTGGCGCTGATCCACAAGAACAACGTGCTCGCCTTCGCGGGTCACCTGTGGACCGATGTCTTCAACAAGGTGGCCGCGGAGTACCCCGACGTCACCACCGAGTACATGCACGTGGACGCGGCGACCATCTACCTGGTCACGCAGCCCGAGCGGTTCGACGTGATCGTCACCGACAACCTCTTCGGCGACATCATCACCGACCTCGCCGCGGCCGTCTCCGGTGGTATCGGCGTGGCCGCCTCCGGCAACATCAACCCCGGCGGTGAGTTCCCGTCCATGTTCGAGCCGGTCCACGGCTCGGCCCCGGACATCGCCGGCCAGGGCAAGGCCGACCCCACCGCCACGGTTCTGTCCGTCGCCCTGCTGCTGCGTCACCTCGGCTACGACACCGAGGCCGACGCGATCGACGCGGCGGTCGCCGCCGACCTGACCGAGCGTTCCGCGCTCGGCACCCGCAGCACCGGGCAGATCGGCGACGCGCTCGCCGCCCGAGTAGCCGGCTGACCCGGCGCTCCACCACCACCAGCCGCCGGGTCACCGCACCCGGCGGCTTCCCCGTGTCCCCGCCGGGTGCCACCATCGACCCCTGGGCCGCTCTCACCCCGATTCCGTCCGCCACGGCCCCGCGCGCGATAATCGAACGCGGAGCCGCGGTATGAGGGAAAGCTCGGACGTCCTAGCACTGACGACTGGCAGTATGGGCGTGAGCGCGGCCCGTCACTACAACCGGTGAAGGACAACCACTCATGACGACGCCCACGATCGAGCTCAAGCCGTCCGCCCACCCTCTGGCCGCCGCGGAGCGCGAGGCGATCCTGGCCAACCCCGGATTCGGCCGCCACTTCACCGACCACATGGTGACGATCAGGTGGACCGAGGGCCGCGGCTGGCACGACGGTCAGCTCGTTCCGTACGCGCCGATCCCCCTCGACCCGGCCACCAACGTCCTGCACTACGCCCAGGAGATCTTCGAGGGCCTGAAGGCCTACCGCCAGCCCGACGGTTCGGTCGCCACCTTCCGCCCCGACCAGAACGCCAAGCGCTTCCAGCGCTCCGCCCGCCGCCTCGCCATGCCGGAGCTGCCGGTCGAGACGTTCATCGAGGCCTGCGACGCCCTGGTGCAGCAGGACGTGGACTGGGTGCCCGCGCACGGCGGCGAGGAGTCCCTCTACCTGCGCCCGTTCATGATCGGCACCGAGGTCGGCCTCGGCGTCAAGCCGGCCAACGAGTACCTGTTCATCGTCATCGCCTCCCCGGCCGGCGCCTACTTCCCGGGCGGCGTGAAGCCGGTCTCCATCTGGGTCTCCGAGGACCGTGTCCGCGCCGTCCCCGGCGGCATGGGCGACGCGAAGACCGGCGGCAACTACGCCGCCTCCCTGCTCGCCCAGGCCGAGGCCGCGGCCAAGGGCTGCGACCAGGTCTGCTACCTCGACGCCGTGGAGCACCAGTGGGTCGAGGAACTGGGCGGCATGAACCTGTACTTCGTGTACGGCAACAAGATCATCACGCCCACCCTGACCGGGTCGATCCTGGAGGGCGTCACCCGTGACTCCCTGCTGGCCGTCGCCCGCGACCTCGGCTACGAGTCCGAGGAGGGCCGGGTCTCCGTGGACCAGTGGCAGCGCGACACCGAGAACGGCACCCTCACCGAGGTCTTCGCCTGCGGCACCGCGGCCGTGATCACCCCGGTCGGCACGGTCAAGCGGTCCGGCGCCGAGTGGCAGCAGAGCGGCCAAGAGCCCGGCGAGGTCACGCTCCGCCTCCGCCGGGCCCTCCTCGACATCCAGCGCGGCACCGCCGAGGACAAGCACGGCTGGATGCGCAAGCTGGGCTAACGCTCGGCCGACACGCTCAGGGCCGCCCCGGACTCCGCTTCCGTGGCGGCCCTGCCGCGTTCCGGGGCGGCCGTCAGCAGCAGATAGACCACCCCGCCGACCGCCCCGGACAGCAGGAAGCTGCAGTCCACGCCGCCGGTCAGCGCCAGCAGCGGACCCTCGTACGACGGCAGGGACACGGCGAGCAGACCGACCCCGGCGCCCAGCGCCCAGGACACGGTCGCCGGTACGTTCCAGCCGGCCCGGTACCAGTAGATCCCGCCCCGCGAGCGGCGGTTGAAGACCTGCAGGGCGTCGGCGTCGTACGCGCCGCGGCAGCGGACGAAGCCGATGAGGGTGATGACCGCCCACGGGGTGCCGATGGCGGTGAGGAGCAGGACGAACGACGTCATCGCGGACTGCGCGTCCCAGGCGTAGTGGCCGGCGAAGACGCAGGCCGTGGCGACGACGGCGACCGTGGAGGTCGCGCGGGCGCGCGAGGCCCGGGGCAGGATCGCGTCCAGGTCCAGGCCCATGGAGTACAGCATCAGGCCCGCGTTGCCGACCGAGCCGGCGGAGGCGGCCAGCAGCAGCGGGACCAGGTACCAGGCGGGGGAGGCTGCGACCAGCGGGCCCGCGTAGTCGGTGGCCGCGTGGGCCGCGTACGCCGTGAAGGTGCCGAAGAGCTGGGGGACCAGCAGGCCGAGGATCAGGCCGAGCCAGGTGGCGTGCAGGACGCGGCGGCCGCAGTGGCGGGCGGGGGAGATGTAGCGGGTGTAGTCGCCGAGCAGGGTGATGAACGCGATGGGGCCGGACAGGCCCGCCGCGACCGCCGCGAGGAACCAGGTCGGCCAGAAGGAACCCAGCAGGTAGCCGCCCGCGTCCGGCAGCGCCGAGGTGGTGAAGTGCGGCGCGTAGGCGAGGATGCCGAGGGCCAGCAGGGCCGTCATGCCGACGGCCAGCACCCGGGACATGGCGAGCAGCACCCGGTAGCCGTAGACCGCGCCCGCGACGGTCGCCGCGGCGAGCACGGCGTAGACGAGGGCGTACGACACCCCGTCCGCCGGCACTCCGAAGAGCCGGCCGAGGACGCTCAGCATCACGTCCCCGCCGATCCACACCGTCAGCGCGGTGTAGCCGAGGGCCAGCAGCAAGCCCACCACCGAGCCGACCAGCCGGCCCCGCACCCCGAACTGGGCGCCGGAGGACGTGGACAGGTTGGTCGCCGTGCGCAGGGAGACCAGTGCGAGCGGGGCGGTGAACAGGGTGCCGACCACGGTGCCCGCGACGACGGCGCTGACCGACGCCCACCAGCCGAGCCCGAACGACGGCGGCAGCCAGCCGAAGATGATCACTCCGAGGCAGAGGTTGGAGCCGAGCAGGATCGAGACGAGGTCGCGCGGACCGCTGGTCCGTTCCTCGTCCGGGATGGTGTCGACCCCGCGCTGTTCTATCGGCATGGCTGGTCTCCTTCGACGGCCGCCTTTGAGTTTGAGCAGCGTTCAATGTGACGTGAACGGCGGCCGTCGGTCAATGCTTCTGTTTCACCAACATTGCGTTTAGAGTGATGTTCTAATCGATGGAAGGTAAGGAGGTGCCGCGTCGTGAGACTGACCCCCACGGAACGTGACCGGCTGCTGCTCTTCGGAGCCGCCGAGCTGGCCCGGGCCCGCCGCGCCCGCGGGCTGCGGCTGAACGTGCCGGAGGCGACCGCGCTGATCGCGGACACCGTCTGCGAGGCCGCCCGGGACGGCAAGCGGCTCGCCGAGGCCATCGAGGCGGCCCGGTCGGTGCTCGGTCCCGAGGACGTGCTGCCGGGCGTCGCCGACGTCGTCACCGAGGTGATGGTCGAGGCCGTCTTCGACGACGGCTCCCGGCTCGCGGTGGTCTCCGGCCCCATCGGTGGCGGCCTGGGCGCGGACGCCCCCGGCGCGCTGCTGCCCGGCCCCGGACACGCCGACCCCGAGCCGGTCGTCCGGCTCCGCGTCACCAACACCGCGACCGTGCCGGTCTCCGTCACCTCCCACTTCCACTTCTTCGAGGCCAACCCGCGGCTCGACTTCGACCGCTCCGCGGCCTACGGCCTGCGGCTCGCCGTACCGGCCGGGTCCTCCGTCCGCTTCGGGCCGGGCGAGAGCGAGGAGGTCGGGCTGGTCCCGATCGGCGGCGAGCGGATCGCGATCGGCTTCGCCGGACTGGTCGACGGGCCGCTGGACGCGCCCGGCGCGAAGGAGGAGGCCCTGCGACGGGCGGCGGCCTGCGGATATCTCGGAGTCGCACCGGCAGGTGCGCCGGAAGGAGGCGAGGAACGATGAGCCGCTCGAAGGGACGCGAGGTCAGCCGGGCGATCCACGTCGACCCGCACGCCTACGCGGCCACCCACGGCCCGCGCGCCGGCGACCGCGTCCGCCTCGGCGACTGCGGCCTCACCGTCCGCGTCGAGTCCGACTCCCAGCGCTACGGCGACGAGTTCCTGGCCGGCTTCGGCAAGACCGCCCGCGACGGACTGCACCTCAAGGCCGCCGCCGTCCGCGAGACCTGTGACGTCGTGATCAGCAACGTCGTCGTGATCGACGCGGTCCAGGGGATCAGAAAGGTCTCCATCGGCATCCGTGAGGGCCGTATCTGCGCGATCGGACGGGCGGGAAACCCGGACACCCTCGACGGGGTGGACGTCGTCGTCGGCACCGGCACCTCCATCGTCTCCGGCGAGGGGCTGATCGCCACCGCCGGAGCCGTCGACACCCATGTCCACCTGCTGTCGCCGCGCATCATGGAGGCCTCCCTCGCCTCCGGCGTCACGACGATCATCGGGCAGGAGTTCGGCCCGGTGTGGGGCGTCGGCGTCAACTCCCCCTGGGCGCTGCGCCACGCCTTCAACGCCTTCGACGCCTGGCCGGTCAACATCGGCTTCCTCGGCCGCGGTTCGTCCTCCTCCGACGCGCCCCTGATCGAGGCGCTCGCCGAGGGCGGTGCCTCCGGCTTCAAGGTGCACGAGGACATGGGCGCCCACACCCGCGCGCTGGACACCGCCCTGCGTGTCGCCGAGGAGCACGACGTCCAGGTGGCCCTGCACAGCGACGGGCTGAACGAGTGCCTGTCGGTCGATGACACCCTGCGGGTCCTCGAGGGCCGCACGATCCACGCCTTCCACATCGAGGGCTGCGGCGGCGGGCACGTGCCCAACGTGCTGAAGATGGCCGGTGTCCCGAACGTCATCGGCTCCTCCACCAACCCGACCCTGCCCTTCGGCCGGGACGCGGTCGCCGAGCACTACGGCATGATCGTCTCCGTCCACGACCTGAAGACCGACCTGCCCGGTGACGCGGCCATGGCCCGCGACCGCATCCGCGCCGGCACGATGGGCGCCGAGGACGTGCTGCACGACCTGGGCGCGATCGGCATCACCTCCTCCGACGCCCAGGGCATGGGCCGCGCCGGTGAGACGGTCCGCCGCACCTTCGCCATGGCCGGCAAGATGAAGGCCGAGCTGGGCCCGATGGAGGGCGACGGGGAGGGCGACGACAACGCCCGCGTGCTGCGCTACATGGCCAAGCTGACCATCAACCCGGCCATCGCGCACGGCCTCTCCCACGAGGTCGGCTCGATCGAGGCCGGCAAGCTCGCCGACATCGTGCTGTGGCGCCCGGAGTACTTCGGCGCCAAGCCGCAGCTCGTCCTCAAGGCCGGCTTCCCGGCGTACGGCGTGGTCGGCGACCCCAACGCGGCCACCGACACCTGCGAACCCCTCGTGCTCGGGCCCCAGTTCGGCTCGTACGGGGCCACCGCCGCGGACATCTCGGTCGCCTTCGTCGCCCGGGCCGCCGTCGACCAGGGCAACGACACGATGCCGACCCGTCGCCGGCGGGTCGCCGTCCGCGGCACCCGCGGCATCGGCCCCGCCGACCTGCGGCTGAACGCCCGTGTCGGAGCGGTCGACGTCGACCAGCGCACTGGCCTGGTCACCCTCGACGGCGACCCGCTCAGCTCCGAGCCCGCCGACTCCGTCTCCCTCAACCGCCTCTACTTCCTGTGACCCCCGGCCAGAGCGCCCCGCTGACCCAAGGACCCCGACAGATGACCACTCCCGCCGCCGACGGCTTCCGCATGCCCGCCGAGTGGACCCCGCACGAGCGCACCTGGATGGCGTGGCCGGGCCCCAACCCCACCTTCGACGACCCGGACGACCTCCGCCTCGCCCGCATCGCCTGGGCCTCGGTGGCCCGCGCCGTCCTCCGTTTCGAGCCGGTGACGGTCGTGTGCGGTCCCGACCAGTCGGCGAAGGCCCAGGCACTGCTCGGCCCCGGCGTCGACACCGTCGAGCGGGAGCTGGACGACGCGTGGATGCGCGACATCGGCCCCACCTTCCTCACCGACGGGAAGGGCCGGCTGGCCGCCGTGGACTGGACGTTCAACGGCTGGGGCGCCCAGGGCTGGGCCCGCTGGGAGCACGACGCGAAGATCGCCGGTCACGTCTCCGACCTCGCGGGCGCGAAGACGTACGCCTCGAAGCTGGTCAACGAGGGCGGCGCGATCCACGTCGACGGCGAGGGCACCGTCCTGCTCACCGAGACCGTGCAGCTCGGCCCCGAGCGCAACCCGCACTGGTCGAAGGAGGAGGTCGAGGCCGAGATCCACGCCCACCTCGGCACCAGCAAGGCGATCTGGCTGCCGCGCGGCCTGACCGGCGACTACCCGCCCTACGGCTTCGGCACCCTCGGCCACGTCGACATCGTCGCCGCCTTCGCCCGCCCCGGAGTCGTGGTCGCGCACCACCAGCCGGACCCGGCCCACCCCGACCACGAGGTCTCCAAGGAGGTCATCGGCCTGCTGAAGTCGGCGACCGACGCGCGCGGCCGCGCCCTGGAGGTCGTCGAGGTGCCCGCCCCGACCGTGCTGGAGGCCGACGGCCACTGGGCCGACTACTCCTACATCAACCACTACATATGCAACGGCGGCCTCGTGCTGTGCGGCTTCGACGACCCCCGTGACGAGATCGCCGCCGGGATCTTCCGCCGGCTCTTCCCCGAGCGGACGGTGACTCTGGTGGATGCACGTACGATCTTCGCGGGTGGGGGCGGCATCCACTGCATCACCCAGCAGCAGCCCAAGGCATGAGCGCAGAGGAGTCGGGATGGCCGGTGCGGCCCGGACGCGGAAGAACGCGCCGCCCCGCGAGGAGGTCCTCGCCGCCGCCATGGACATGATCGCCGAGCGCGGTCTGGAGAAGCTCACCATGGCGGCGCTGGGCCGCGAGGTCGGGATGAGCAGCGGCCACCTGCTGTACTACTTCCACTCCAAGGACGAACTGCTGCTGCAGGCCCTGGAGTGGAGCGAGGGCCGGCTCGGCGTGGAGCGCGGCCGGCTGCTCACCCGGGCCGCACCGGCCCGCGACCGGCTGGCCGCCTACGTCGACCTGTACGTCCCCGACGGCCACCGCGACCCGCACTGGACGCTCTGGCTGGAGGTCTGGAACCGCTCGCAGAACGCCGACGAGGACGCCCGCGCCCGGCAGGCCGCCATCGAGGGTGCCTGGCACCGCGACCTGGTCGCGCTGATCGCCGAGGGCATCTCGCGCGGAGAGTTCCGCCGGGTCGACGCCGACCGCTTCGCGGCGAGGCTGCGTGCGCTGCTCGACGGCTTCTCCATCCACGTCGCCATCGGGCTGCGCGGTACCGATCGGGAACAAGTGCTGGCCCATGTGGGCGAGTTCACCGCCGACTCTCTTCTGCTGCCGGGGACGCCCGACGCCTGATGCCGCCGGCGCCGATGCGGCCGAACCCTTCGCCGAACCCCCTCCTGGCAAAGGAATCGTTCACTCCGCCGCCGGGCAGGTAACGGCGCATGGGACGACAACACTGGAAGAAGATCTGGGTCGGCTCGGCGGGCAACATGGTCGAGTGGTTCGACTGGTTCGTGTACGCGAGCTTCGCCACCTACTTCGCCGGCGCGTTCTTCCCGAGCGGCAATCCCACCGCCCAGCTGATGAACACCGCGGGCATCTTCGCCGTCGGGTTCTTCATGCGCCCCGTGGGCGGCTGGCTGCTGGGCAGGGTCGGCGACCGCAAGGGACGCAAGGCGGCGCTCACCCTGACCGTCACGCTCATGTCGGCCTCCGCCGTCCTCATCGCCGTCGCCCCGACCTACTCGGTGGCCGGCTACGGCGGCGCGCTCGTCCTGCTCGTCGCCCGCCTGCTGCAGGGCCTGTCGGTGGGCGGAGAGTACGCGGCCAGCGCCACCTACCTCACCGAGGCCTCCGACCCCCGCAGCCGCGGCTTCGCCTCCAGCTTCCAGTACGTCTCCATGACCGCCGGCCAGATCGTCGGGCTGGGCCTGCAGATCATCCTCCAGCGCACCATGTCCGACGACGCCCTGCACAGCTACGGCTGGCGCATCCCCTTCGTCGTCGGCGCGCTCGGCGCCGCCGTGATCTTCTACCTGCGCCGGAACATGCTGGAGACCGACGTCTACGAGGAGGACGCCTCGCACGCCGAGGAGCGCGGCACCCTGCGCGCCCTGTGGCAGCACCGGCGGGAGGCGTTCCTGGTCATCGCCCTCACCATGGGCGGCACGGTCGCCTACTACACCTACACGACCTACCTGACGAAGTACCTCTCCAACTCGGCGGGCCTGCCCAAGCAGACCGCGACCCTCGTCTCCTTCACCGCGCTGATCGTCTTCGCCTGTCTGCAGCCGCTCGCCGGCCGCCTGTCCGACCGCATCGGCCGCCGCCCGCTGCTGATCACCTTCGCGGTGGGCTCCACCTTCCTGACGGTGCCGATCATGACGCTCCTCAGGCACGCGAGCGGCTACTGGCCCGCCCTCGGGCTCGCTCTCCTCGCGCTGATCGTGGTCACCGGCTACACGTCCATCAACGCCTGCGTGAAGGCCGAACTCTTCCCGACCGGTGTGCGCGCGCTCGGTGTGGCCCTGCCGTACGCGATCGCCAACGCCCTCTTCGGAGGTACCGCCGAATACGTCGCCCTGTGGTTCAAGGACGCCGGGATCGAGTCCGGCTTCTACTGGTACGTGGCAGGCTGTGCCGCTGTGTCCCTTGTGGTCTACATCGTCATGCGGGAGACGAAGGACCTGGATCTGGCGAGGGTGCAGAGCGCCGAAAGCTCCGGGGAGTCCAGCCTGACGCCCGCATCCTGAGACGGTCGATGAGCGGGGGGCAGGGCTGTGCCAGACTGCCTCCGTGCTCTCGTTCGCCACGATTATTGGCAGCAGGCGCGCCGGTCCGCAGTGACCATCTCGTACGACCACGTGCGAGTGGCCACCGTCGTCCTCGACCCGCGCGCAGACCTCTCGCACCCGCGAGGGGTTTTTTCGTTTTCCGGCCCACCTTCAGCCGGCGGCGGAGCGTGAGGGAGTATGCAGAGGACGGTGGAGCCGGTCATTCCGGTAAGACCGAAGATCCACAACAGGAGCCTTGAGACCATGACCGAGACGGCAACCAGCGCGCTCGACGACTCGTTCCACGTCTTCGACACCACGCTGCGCGACGGCGCGCAGCGCGAGGGCATCAACCTCACCGTCGCGGACAAGCTCGCCATCGCCCGGCACCTGGACGACTTCGGCGTGGGCTTCATCGAGGGCGGCTGGCCCGGCGCGAACCCCCGGGACACCGAGTTCTTCGCCCGCGCCCAGGCGGAGATCGACTTCCGGCACGCCCAGCTGGTCGCCTTCGGCGCCACCCGTCGCGCCGGCGCCAAGGCCGCCGACGACCCCCAGGTCAACGCACTCCTGGAGTCCGGCGCCCCGGTCATCACCCTCGTCGCCAAGTCGCACGACCGGCACGTGGAACTGGCGCTGCGCACCACACTCGAGGAGAACCTCGAGATGGTCCGCGACACCGTGTCGTACCTGAAGGACCAGGGCCGCCGCGTCTTCGTCGACTGCGAGCACTTCTTCGACGGCTACCGCGCCAACGCCGAGTACGCCAAGGCGGTCGTCCGCACGGCCTCACAGGCCGGCGCGGACGTCGTGATCCTCTGCGACACCAACGGCGGCATGCTCCCCGCCCAGGTCCACGCGGTCGTCTCCACGGTCCTCGCCGACACCGGCGCCCGGCTCGGCATCCACGCCCAGGACGACACCGGCTGCGCGGTCGCCAACACCCTCGCCGCCGTCGACGCGGGCGCGACCCACGTGCAGTGCACGGCCAACGGCTACGGCGAGCGGGTCGGCAACGCCAACCTCTTCCCGGTCGTGGCGGCCCTGGAACTGAAGTACGGCAAGCAGGTGCTGCCCGAGGGCCGGCTGCGCGAGACGACCCGCATCTCCCACGCCATCGCCGAGGTCGTCAACCTCACCCCCTCCACCCACCAGCCCTACGTCGGCGTCTCCGCCTTTGCCCACAAGGCCGGCCTGCACGCCTCCGCGATCAAGGTCGACCCGGACCTGTACCAGCACATCGACCCCGAGCTGGTCGGCAACACCATGCGCATGCTGGTCTCCGACATGGCGGGCCGCGCCTCCGTCGAGCTGAAGGGCAAGGAACTCGGCGTCGACCTGGGCGGCGACCGCGAACTGGTCGGCCGGGTCGTCGAGCGGGTGAAGGAGCGCGAACTCAAGGGCTACACCTACGAGGCCGCCGACGCCTCCTTCGAACTGCTGCTGCGCGCCGAGGTCGAGGGCAGGCCGCTGAAGTACTTCGACGTCGAGTCCTGGCGGGCCATCGTCGAGGACCGCCCCGACGGCACCCACGCCAACGAGGCCACGGTCAAGCTGTGGGCCAAGAGCGAGCGGATCGTCGCCACGGCGGAGGGCAACGGCCCGGTCAACGCCCTCGACCGCGCCCTGCGCGTCGCGCTGGAGAAGATCTACCCGCAGCTCGCCAAGCTGGACCTGGTCGACTACAAGGTCCGCATCCTGGAGGGCGTGCACGGCACCTCGTCCACGACCCGGGTGCTGATCTCCACCTCGGACGGCTCGGGCGAGTGGTCCACGGTCGGTGTGGCGGAGAACGTCATCGCCGCGTCCTGGCAGGCGCTGGAGGACGCGTACACCTATGGGCTGCTGCGGGCGGGCGTGGAGCCGGCGGAGTAGTCACAGTGGAGGCATGACCGCACAAGACAGTGACGTCCTGGCCCGGTCCCGCGTCGCGACCCGGCTGCCCGCCGGGGACCTGGACCGGGCCCGGCGCTTCTACGCCGAGAAGCTCGGCCTGGAACCCGTGGACGAACGCCCGGGCGGGCTGCTCTACCGGTGCGGCGGAGCCGACTTCGTGGTGTTCCGCTCCACCGGGGTCTCGCCCGGCACCTTCACCCAGATGGCGTTCGAGGTCGACGACCTGGAGGCGGCCGTGACGGAGCTGAGGCGGCGCGGCGTGGTGTTCGAGGACGTGGACGCGCCCGGGTTCCGCACCCGGGACGGCATCGCCGAGATCGAGGGCAACTACCCGAGCAAGGGCGCGCGCGGCGAACGCGCCGCCTGGTTCCGGGACAGCGAGGGCAACCTGATGGGGATCGGCCAGCCGACGGGCTAGTCAGGGTGCCCGCCAGATGTTGTCGAAGGCCACGTTCTCGATGCGCCGCCGCTCGCGCACGGCCTCCAGCTCGGTCACCGCGTCCCCGACCGCCACCAGCACGGTGACGACCGCCTCGTCGTCCGGCTCCTCCTCGGCCGGCGGCCGGTCGCCCTGGATGCCCAGGGTGCCGGCGAGGCCGGCCAGGACGGGCTCGTGGGCCCACCAGCGGTCGGCCGCGTGCCGCCGGGCGGGGGTGTCGGCCCGGGGGTCGTCCTTGTCGCGCAGCGCCAGCCGGCGCCGGCGCTTCCCGGTGAGCTGGCCCTCGGACTCCAGGACGTCCCGGTAGGCCGTGGTCAGCCCCTGTCCCCGCCGCCACAGCCAGTCCTCGACCGTCTCATAGGGCTCCTGCCGGACGAGTACGGCCCCCGCCTCGTCCAGCAGCCGGTCGCCCGTGGTCAGCGTCGGCCCCGGCACGATGCGCTCACCCTCCAGGGTGAGGGCCCGGGCGCCGAGGAGGTCGATCAGCTCGGCCCCCGCGAGCGCCAGCGACAGGTCGCCCTGTTCGACGGGGCGGTCGCCGGGGACGTCCAGGCTGACGAGGAACAGATCCTGCGGTGTGGTCATACGGGCCTCCAGGGCGGGCGGGCTCGCGGACGTGCCCGGACGACCGGGGGGTCCGCGACCGGTCGTCCGGGGGCAGACCGGTCAGCGACCGGTCGGTCCGGGGGCCGCCGGCTTCCTTCATCGTCCCCCAGCCACCGGGCGGCCGCCGCTCAGCAGGAGTCCTCGGCGAGCCTCTCGAAGGCGCGGCGGCTCATCGTCCGGCCGTCCGCCCGCACCTGGCCGGGCTTCAGCCGCTTGATCTGCTCGGTGGTGAACTCCACGACCGCGTTGTAGGAGTCGCCGCTGACGTAGTGCCCGAACCCCAGGACATAGGTGTGCCGGGGCAGCAGCTCCTGCTTCCCCCGGTGCCGGGCCCGCCAGTCCTCGGGCGGGGTGAAGAGCGGGAAGTCGGCGTCCCCGTGCAGCCCCTCCTCGCGCGCGTCCCACCCGCCGGTCACGGGGCCGTCCCCGGCGCCGTCCCGCCGCCCGTCGAGGTGCGGGCCCTGGTAACCGTCGTCACCGCACGGCCGGAACACCGCGTACGGCGTCCCGTCCGTGCCGACCCGCACCCCCGCGAGCGGGAGATCGACGGCGGCGCAGCCGCTGAGCAGCAGCATCCCGCCGACGACCCCCGCCGTCACGACCCCCGTACGTCGCATGTCCGCCCTATCGCAGTGTCCACTTCTGGTTGGCGGCGCCGGTGCACGACCAGATCTGTGCCCGGGTGCCGTTCGCCGACGAGTTGTCCGTGACGTCGAGGCACTTGTCGGCCGCGGTGTTCACGACATCACCGGTGGTGGCGTTGTACGACCACTGTTGGGCACCGGTTGCGTTGCAGTCGTACAACTGGACCTTGGCCCCGTCCGCCGTCGAGCCCGAGGTGACGTCGAGGCACTTGCCGAGCGCCCGGATCGTCCCGTCGGTCTGGACGGTCCACTGCTGGGCGGTGCTGCCGTTGCAGTCGTAGAGCTGTACGGCCGTGCCGTTGGCGCTCGAACCGCCCGCCACGTCCAGGCACTTGCCGGCCAGGCCGGTGAAGGAGCCGGTCCGGCCGCCGCCGCCGGATTGGGTGCCGGACCAGGTGAAGGTGGCCGAGGTCTTGCCCGGAAGTGAGTATG
This sequence comes from Streptomyces sp. NPDC031379, assembly GCF_055569615.1. Classification (NCBI taxonomy): domain Bacteria; kingdom Bacillati; phylum Actinomycetota; class Actinomycetes; order Kitasatosporales; family Streptomycetaceae; genus Streptomyces; species Streptomyces sp. NPDC031379. The sequence continues at coordinate 130,498 of NZ_JBVIIT010000028.1, forward strand.
TGGCGTGCTGCGAGCCCCAGTTGACGGTGACGGTGCGGGCGGAGGAGGAGTCGTTGTAGGCGATCAGCGCCTTGCTGCCGTCCGGGTTGCGCCACGCCACGTTCGGCACCGCGGTGGACGCCGTCGAGGCGATCCGCTGGGCGCCGGGCCGGACGAACTTCGTCAGGTGGCCCATGGTGTAGTACTCGACCGTGTAGTCGACCGTCCCGCTCGCGCCGTCCCCGTTGTGCACGGTGATCAGCCCGGTGCAGGTGCCGCAACCGCCGTTGTGCGGGCCCATGTTCTGGTCCACCGCGAGTGACCACTTGGTGACCGACTTCGCCCAGTTGCGGGTGTAGTCGATGATGTTCGACATGTCCTCGCGCTGCTGGTTGGCGATCCAGGTGCCGCCGGAGTGCTCGGTGCCGAAGGCGTCCAGCGCCGGGTACTGGTTGTGCACGGCCGTCTGCTTGGTGACGTCACCGCCGTAGCCGTGCCAGGCGATCCCGCCGAAGTTCGGGTGGTTGCGGACGGCCGCGTCGTCCACCGTCTGCGCGGCGTAGGAGTCGTAGACGTCCCAGTTCCAGTCGTGCGCCAGCACCTTGGTCGCCAGGCCCGCCGACTGCAGCTTGGGCAGCAGCTCGCTCTTGGTGAAGTACGCCAGCCCGCTCGCGTTCCAGCTCATCGACGGGTAGCCGGAACAGCAGGTCGGCTCGTTCTGCGCGGTGACGTAGGAGACGTTGACGCCCTGGTCCTTGTAGGCCTGGAGGTACTTCACGAAGTAGGAGGCGTACGCCCCGTAGTCCTCCGCCTTCAGCCAGCCGCCGTTGAGTGAGCCGCTGTCCTTCATCCAGGCCGGTGCCGTCCACGGCGAGGCCATCACGGTGAGGGAGGGGTTGAGCTGGAGTGCCTGCCTGGTCAGCGGCACGACGTCCGCCAGGTCGTGGGCGAGGGAGAACCTGGCCAGGTTCGGATCCGTCTGCCCGGCAGGCACGTCGTCGTACGTGTAGCCGTACCGGGCCAGGTCCGAGGCGCCCATCGGATTGCGCAGGAACGACAGCCCGATGCCGTCCGTCGGCGAGAACAGCCTGCGCATGGTCGCGTCCCGCGTCGTCTGGGACAGCGCCCCGCTGCTGTTCATCAGCCAGGCCGCGGTGTCCGTGAAGGACGCGCCGCCGCCGGTGAAGGTCTGGTAGCGGGTGTTCTCGTCCACGGTGATGTTCTCGCCGCCGCCGCCCGTCCCGGCCTGGAAGGCGAACGGTGTCTGCGCCTGCAGGCCGCGCACGACATGGCGTCCGGCGGAGTCGTCCGTGGTGGTGAGCCAGGCCGTGACCTGCTCACCGGCCGCGTGCGCGGAGGACGTGCCGAGGGTCGTGAGGCCGGCCGTGGTCAGCAGGCCGGCGAGGAGCAGCCGGGCCGTGCGCAGGGATCTTCTCATGGTGCGTCGCCCTTCTGGGGAGAGCCAACGTGCCTGATGTGGGGGGAGGTCGTGCCCTGACACCGCTGACATGCCGTCTTGACGGGTCTGTGGGCCCCCAGTTAACTCATGGCGTGAGCTAAGTCCTGAGTGAACCATGAGAGCCGAGGGAAGGTCCATGCGAAGAACCGCCCTGCTCGCCTCCGCCGCACTCCTCGCCGGTCTGCTCCCCTGGGCGACCGCGCGCGCGGCGGACGCCCCCGCACCCGTCCCCGTCGACCGTTTCGAGGGCGAGGTCCCCTTCGCCTCCCAGCCGGCCGAGGGCATCTTCACCTGGGGGAGCGACGCCGACGACCCGCCCGCCCTCCGGCTCGCGGAACGCGCCGACGCCCCCGGGGGCGGCTCGGTCCTGGCCGGCACCTACGACATCAGCGGCTACGGCGGCTTCACCCACGACTTCGCCGCCGCGGCACCCGCTCACGACTGGTCGGCCCACCAGGGCGTCCGGTTCTGGTGGGACGGCCGGAACAACGGCCGGAAGATCGCCTTCGAGATCAAGGACGGCGGCGCCCACGGCGAGGCCTCGGAACTCTGGACGACCTCCTTCACCGACGACTTCACCGGCTGGAAGCGGATCGAGATCCCCTTCACCGACTTCGCCTACCGCACCGACTACCAGCCCGTCGGCGGCATCGACCACGTCCTCGGCCTCAAGGAGATGTGGGGCTACGCCGTCACCCTCCCGGCCGGGACCAAGGGTGACTTCGCCCTGGACGACGTGGAGTTGTACGGCACGGCCGACCAGTCGCTGCGCGCCTCCGTCACCACCGGCGCGGTCGTCCACCCGGTCAGGGAGGGCGGTACGGCCGAGGTGCGGGTCACCCTGGCCACCACCGGCTCGGAGCCGGTCGACCAGCCGGTGACCGTCCGCTACGAGACGAGCGGCGGCAGCGCCGAGCCCGGCACGGATTACACCCCCGTCTCCGGCACCCTCACCTTCCCGGCGGGCACCGCCTCCGGCACCACCCGGACCGTCGAGGTGCCCACCCGCAGGGACAGGGCGGCCGAGCCCGCCGAGACCGTCCCGCTCAGGCTCACGGTCACCGGCGCGAAGGCCCCGGCCGAGACCCCGCAGGTCGTCATCGACGCGCACGGACTGCCGTATCTGGACCCGAAGTTGCCGGTGCGGAAGCGCGTCGCCGATCTGCTCTCCCGCATGTCCCTGGCGGAGAAGGCCGGCCAGATGACCCAGGCCGAGCGCGGCGCGGTCGGCACCGGGGGTGACATCGCGGCGTACGGCCTCGGCTCGCTGCTCTCGGGCGGAGGCTCCACCCCGACGCCCAACACCCCCGAGGCCTGGGCGAAGATGATCGACGGCTTCCAGCTGAGGGCGCAGGCCACGCGCTTCCAGATCCCGCTGATCTACGGAGTCGACGCGGTCCACGGCCACAACAACCTCGCCGGCGCCACGATCACGCCGCACAACATCGGCATCGGCGCGACCAGGGACCCGCAACTCGCCCGCCGGACCGGCTCGGTGACGGCGGCCGAGGTCCGCGCCACCGGCATCCCCTGGGACTTCGCCCCCTGCCTGTGCGTGAGCCGCGACGAGCGCTGGGGCCGCGCCTACGAGTCCTTCGGTGAGGACCCCGCCCTCGTGGAGTCCCTGGAGACCGTGATCCAGGGCCTCCAGGGCCGGGCGGACGGACGGGACCTGAGCCGCGACGACAAGGTGCTCGCCACGGCCAAGCACTTCGTGGCCGACGGCGGCACCGCCTACGGCTCCTCGACCACCGGCACCTACACGATCGACCAGGGTGTCACCCAGGTCACCCGCGAGCAGCTGGAGGCCGTCCACCTGGCCCCGTACCGCACGGCCGTCGAGCGGGGGATCGGCACGGTCATGCCGTCGTACTCCTCCCTCGACCTCCTCGGCGACGGCAGGGGCGCGGTGAAGATGCACGCCCGCGGCGACATGATCAACGGTGTGCTCAAGGACCGCCTGGGCTTCGACGGCTTCGTCATCAGCGACTGGAACGCCATCGACCAGCTCCCCGGCGACTACGCCTCGCACGTCCGCGCGTCCGTCGAGGCGGGCCTGGACATGATGATGGTGCCGTACTCCTACAAGGACTTCACCACCACGCTCATCGACGAGGTGAGGGCGGGCCGGATCGGCGAGGACCGGATCGACGACGCCGTCTCCCGCATCCTCACCCAGAAGTTCCGGCTGGGTCTCTTCGAGCACCCCTACGCCGACACCACCGGCGCCTCCGCGATCGGATCCGCAGCCCACCGGGAGGTCGCCCGCGAGGCTGCCGCCGAGTCGCAGGTGCTGCTGAAGAACCAGGGCGGAGTGCTGCCCCTGAAGAGGAGCCAGAAGGTCTACGTCGCCGGTTCCAACGCCGACGACATCGGCAACCAGACCGGCGGCTGGACCCTCACCTGGCAGGGCTCCTCCGGGAACATCACCCGCGGCACGACCGTCCTGCAGGGTCTGCGCGAGGCGGGCGGCGACGTCACGTACTCCAAGGACGCCTCGGCTCCGACCGACGGCTACGACGTCGGCGTGGTCGTCGTCGGCGAGACCCCGTACGCCGAGGGCGTCGGAGACGTCGGCAACGGCCACGACCTGCAGCTGTCCGAGGCCGACCGGGCGGCCGTGGACACGGTGTGCGCGGCCATGAAGTGCGCGGTGCTCGTCGTCTCCGGCCGCCCGCAGCTCATCGGCGACCGGCTGGACGAGATCGACGCCCTGGTCGCCTCCTGGCTGCCCGGCACCGAGGGCGAGGGCGTCGCCGACGTCCTCTACGGCAGGCGACCGTTCACCGGACAGCTGCCCGTCACCTGGCCCAGGTCCGCGTCGCAGCTCCCGATCAACGTCGGTGACGCGTCGTACGACCCGCAGTTCCCCTACGGCTGGGGCCTGACCACCCTCACCCAGGTCCCGAAGGGCGGTACGGCCGTGCTGCGCGCGCTGAACCGGGCCGCCGCGGCCGCCGAGCGGGCCGGCGCCGACCGGACCGGTCGTGAGCTGGTGACCCGGGCCCGCCTGCTCGTCCAGCAGAAGGTGGGCGAACGGATCACGGAGGCGGTGGCGAAGCCCTTCGCCGACGCCGACCACCTGCTGCTGACCGGCCGGTACGGGAAGGCGGTGGAGAAGCTGGCGGAGGCGTACCGGGCGGCCTAGCCACCAGGCCGATCAGCTTGTATGCCCAATTCTGGGAGGCTTCGGGTAGTTTCGAAGCATGAAGGCCGTCCCGCGGACCCGAAGCCTCCCGGCGCTGCTGCTGGCCGCCCTCGCCCTGGTGGTGGCGACCACGTTCGCACCTCGCGCGAGCGCGGAGACCAGCGTCTCCACGATCGCCGAGACGCTCCACAGGACACCCGTCTACGTCGATCCGGCGGCCTCCGCCCAGCTGCCGAAGCAGGACGCCGACGCGCTGGCGAAACGGATCAAGGACGCAGGCAAACCCCTGTTCATCACGGTCCTGCCCGCCGGCTACCCGACAGCGAACCTCTTCTCCCGCCTGCGTGCCGCGACCGGCGTCACCGGCCTGTACGGCATCCGCCTCGGCGACCGCTTCGACGCCCGCGCCGACTCCTCCGTCATGTCGGCGACGGCCCGGCAGAACCTGGTGCGCAGCGTCCAGGGCGAGGACGCCAAGACCCAGCTGACCGACTTCACCGACCGCGCCCTGGCCAACATGGGCGGTCACGCCCCGAAGAGCTGGGGTGCCTCGGACGGCGACAGCGGCGCGTCGGCTACGGCGCTGATCACGGCGGGCGCGGTGCTCGTGGCCGCCGGCGCGGGCGCGTACGTGCTGGTCCGCCGCAGTCGCCGTCGGCGCGAGGAGGAGCAGCGGGCCGCCCTGGACCGGCTGCGGGTGGTGGTGGACGAGGACATCACCGCCTTCGGCGAGGAACTGGACCGGCTGGACTTCCAGCCGTCACAACCCGACGCCGACGACGCGATGCGGGCCGACTACGAACATGCCCTCGACGCCTACGAGACGGCGAAACAGCGCATGGCCGCCGCGCGGAGGCCGGAGGACGTCCGCGCGGTCACCGAGGCTCTGGAGGACGGGCGCTTCTCGCTGGCGCAGCTGGCCGCCCGCCGCGAGGGCCGCCCGCTGCCGGAACGCCGGCCGCCCTGCTTCTTCGACCCCCGTCACGGGCCCTCCGCCACCGACGCGACGTGGACCCCGCCCGGCGGCGCCCCGCGCCAGGTCCCGGTCTGCGCGGCCGACGCCACCCGGCTGGCCGACGGCCGCGACCCGGTGGTGCGCGAGGTCGACACGGACTACGGCCGCCGCCCCTACTGGGACGCCGGCCCCGCCTACGGCCCCTGGGCCGGCGGCTACTTCGGCGGCGGCATCCTCCCCGGCCTGCTCGTCGGCACCCTGCTCGGCGGCATGATGGCCACGCCGTCGTACGCGGCGGACTACGGCACCGGGTACGGCGACTTCGGCGGGGGCGGTTACGAGGGCGGCGACGTGTCCGGCACGGACTTCGACGCCGGGGACTTCGGGGGCGGGTTCGGCGACGGCGGCGGGTTCGACGGCGGCGGGGGAGGCGGAGGCGACTTCGGGGGCGGGTTCTGACGGACGCGTCCTGAGGGAACGGCATCCGGCCGGTGCCGCGCCCGCGCCGGGGCCGGCCGCACGGCAGGGCCCCGGGCGCCCGCCTCCCCGTTTCCGCCGGAGGCTCACGCGTTCTTGATCGCGGAGATGTCGAAGATCAGCTTGATCTTGTCCGAGACGAGGACGCCGCCGGTCTCCAGCGCCGCGTTCCAGGTCAGGCCCCACTCGGAGCGCAGGATCTCGGCCTTGCCCTCGAAGCCGACGCGCTCGTTGCCGAACGGGTCCTTCGCGGCGCCGTTGAACTCCAGGTCGATGGTGATCGGCTTGGTGACGCCGAGCAGGGAGAGGTCGCCGGTGATGCGGTAGTCGTCACCGCCCAGGGCCTCCGCCTTGGTGGAGCGGAAGGTCATGGCCGGAAACTCGTCGGTCTTGAAGAAGTCGGACGACTTCAGGTGCCCGTCGCGGTCGGCGTTGCCCGTCTCGATGCTCTCCATCGTGACGTCCAGCGTGGCGGTGGACTTGGCGGGGTCCGCGCCGTCCAGGTGGAGCGTGCCGGTGAAGTCGTGGAAGCCGCCCTTGACGTTGGTGACCATCGCGTGCCGGGCCACGAAACCGATCGTCGTGTGGGCCGGGTCGATCGTGTAGTCGCCGGTCAGCGCGGTCAGGTCCGGGCCCGCGGCGGTGGGCGCCGAAGCGGTCGCGGGGGTGCTGTCCTTGCGGCTGAAGATGCCCATGTCGTGCTCCTAGTTGAACGTTAAACGAACTTGCGACTCCGAGAGTAGACCCATTTCGTTCGAGATTCAACAGAATCCGCAGCGTGTCGCGGAGGTCGCACACGGTAACCCGGTACGCCCTCTGGCGGACGCGCGTAGAGCTGAGGCACCATCTGCCTGCACCACCTGCACAGCCGACCCACAGGACGCACGGCCCACCGCAGGAAGGTCCCCATGAAGGCCCACAAGGTCATGAAGTCCCGCTCCCTCCTGACCGCGCTCGCCCTCGTCGTCGCCCCCGGCGTCGCCGTCGTCGGCACCGCCACCGACGCCTTCGCCGTCACCAAGATCAGCCACGCGACCGCCACCCAGATGTTCCGGAACGTCGGCATCACCTGGTCGTCCTCCGGCGGCTGCTCCGACCGGAACAACCCCACCTGTACGTCCTTCGAGCAGCTCAACCTCGCCACCGCCCAGGGCGCCCAGACCCTCAAGGGGGCCAGCGGCTGCGCCCTCAACATCACCGGCGGCACCGAGACCGGCCACGCCTCGGGCACCTACTCCCACTGGAACGGCTACAAGCTCGACTACGGCAAGAACACGTGCGTGACGTCGTACATCAAGAACAACTTCACCTACATCGGCCTGCGCGGCGACGGCGCCCCGCAGTACAAGTCCGGCTCCGGGAACATCTACGCCGACGAGGGCAACCACTGGGACGTCCTCTACTACAACTGCGGCGGCTGCTGAGCCGGCGGGAGAGGGCGGTGACCGGTCCCATGGGCATGACCCGACGCGCGCTGTTGCTGGCCGCCGCCCTCGTCCCCGTCCTGGCGCCCCGCGCCCGCGCGGCCGACGACCCCTATGACGTCCTGCGCCGCCGCTGGCTCGGCATCGCCCTGGGGGCGGGATTCGACCCGGGCGCCGAGCCGTACGCCTCCCGGCTCGCCGAACTCGGCACACGGGCCCGGGACTTCGGCGGCACCATGGCCCCCGCCGCCGCCTCCCTCTGGCCCGGCCACCCCTTCGACCCGCCGTCGGGGATCACCTTCAGCTACGGCCGGCTGTGGACCATGACCCAGGCCTACGTCCAGCCCGGCACCGGGTCCACCGGCGACCCCGCACTCCTCGCGGACGTCCTGCGCGGCCTCGACCACCTCTCCACGGCCGTCTACAACCCTGCCACCACCCGCTACGGCAACTGGTGGGAATGGCAGATCGGCAGCCCCCGCCTGCTCATGGACATCACGGCCGCCCTGTACGAGCGGCTCGGCGACGCCCGGATCACGGCCGCCTGCGCGGCCGTCGACCACTTCATCCCGGACGCGATGCTCGCCGACTACACCGGCACCTCCACCGGCGCCAACCGCGTCGACCTGTGCCGCAGCGTGGCCCTGCGCGGCATCCTCGGACGCGATCCCGCCCGGCTCTCCCTCGCGCGGGACGCCCTCTCGCCGGTCTTCGCGTACGTCACCGGCGGGGACGGGCTGTACGCCGACGGCTCGTTCGTCCAGCACGTCCGGGTCGCCTACTCGGGGACGTACGGCCAGGTCCTGCTCGACGGCCTGGGACGGCTGTTCGCCCTGCTCGCCGGATCGCCGTGGGAGGTCACCGACCCCGCCCGGCGGAACGTCCTGGACGGAGTCGAGCACGCCTACGCGCCCCTGATCCACGACGGACTGGTGATGGACTGCGTCAACGGCCGTGCCCTCAGCCGCGGTTGCCTGCGCGGCGACGACCTGCGGGTGATGCGCAGCGACCACTACCACGGACAGGCGCTGGTCGCCGCCGTCGCCCTGCTCGCGGGCGGCGTGAGCGAGGAGGAACGCAGGCGGTGGTACGGCCGGATCAAGGGGTGGATCGAGCGGGACACCGTCGTACCGGTGCTGACCGCCCGTCAGTTCGGGGTGGCCGATCTCGCCCGGCTGCACGCCGTCGCCGCATCGCCCGTCCCGGCGGTCCCGGAGCCCCTCGGGCACCGCCTCTTCCCGGCGATGGACCGGGCCGTCCACCGCGGTCGCCGCTTCACCGCCGCCCTCTCCATGGCCAGCGACCGCATCGCCCACTACGAGTGCGGCAACGGCGAGAACCCGCGCGGCTGGCACACCGGGTCCGGGATGCTCTCCTGGTGGCCCGAGGGGCGCGGCGACCAGTACACGGACTGGTACTGGCCGACCGTCGACTGGTACCGCCTGCCCGGCACCACGGTGTCCACCAAACGGCTGGCCGACCGGGCCGGCGGTGAGTGGGGCGAGCCCACACCGGACGTCCGCTGGGTCGGCGGGACCACGGACGGCGAGTACGCGGCCGTGGGGCAGCACCTCAAGGGCCTCGGCTCCACCCTGGAGGCCCGCAAGTCCTGGTTCTTCCTCGACGACGCCGTGGTCTGCCTCGGCGCCGGGATCAGTTGTGCCGACGGCGTCCCGGTCGAGACGGTCGTGGACAACCGCAACCTCGGTGAGGGCGGCACGCAGACCTTCGTGCACGCCCGCCGGTGGGCCCATCTGGAGGGACAGGGCGGATGGGTGCTGCCGTGCGGAGGCGACCTGCACGCCCTTCGCGAGGACCGCACCGGCGCCTGGGGCGACATCAACACCGGCGGCACCGACGAGCGCCGCACCCGGCGCTGGCAGACGCTGTGGCTCGACCACGGCACCGACCCGGCGGGCGCCCGCTACGTCTACGTCCTGCTGCCCGGTGCCTCCCGCGCCGCGACCGCCGCCCGGGCCGCCGACCGCCGGTGGCTGTCCGTCCTGGCCAACGACGGCACCTGCCAGGCCGTCGCCGTGCCCCGGCTGGGCCTGACGGCGGCGAACTTCTGGCGGCTCGGTACCGTGGGGGACCTGACCGTCTCGGCGGGCGCGAGCGTGCTCCTCGTCCGCCGGGGCCGGACGGCCACCCTCCACGTGAGCGAGCCGCCCCGTACGGGGGAGCCGCTGGAGATCGTCTGGGACCACCCGGTGCGCGCGGTGAACCGGGCCGACGACAGTGTGGAGGTCCTCTCGGCGGACCGCCGTCTGAGGGTCCGTGTCACTCCGGGGATGGCATGTTCCACACACGAATGTGAGGTGGCTCTCAGGTGACGGCTTTGTGGCACCTCTACAACGCCGGTGCCTTCTGAGCAGTCGGAACGGCTGCACACCGCTCTGGTTCTGTTCACTCGCACCAGGAAAACGGGCTGGAGACTGTACGGAGTCGACGGCTCGCTTTCCTTGGTGTCCTTCGTAAGGTCACTACATGACCGTTTTGGAAGAGACGACGGGTGAGCCGACCGGCGAGCCGACGGACGCGCGCGGACGGGTCGCCGAGCTGCACGAGATTCGTGCGCAGGCAGTGGCGGGCCCCAGCGAGAAGGCGACCGAGGCGCAGCACGCCAAGGGCAAGCTGACGGCGCGGGAGCGGATCGAGCTGCTCCTGGACCCGGGGTCCTTCCAGGAGGT
>NZ_JBVIIT010000029.1:0-75140 GCF_055569615.1 Streptomyces sp. NPDC031379
GAACTGTTCGTTCGACATGATCTGCAGGCCCGGCCGGGCCAGCTCGGCGCGCATCAGCAGCGCCATGACGCCACCGATCAGGAAGAACGCGAACGCGGTGACCAAGTAGAGCGTGCCGATCGTCTTGTGGTCGGTGCTGGTGAGCCACTGCACGGCCCTGGTGTCTCTGATCCTCTTCACGCCCCGCCTGTGTCCGTGCCCGGCCGGTGGGTCACACTCGGACGGCGCGAGAAGCATCACGGAAGAAGGGTGTGACGATCCGGGGGGTGCCGGACACGAACCGAACATGAGCAACGACGAGATCTTCGCCGCTGCCTATCGCGAGCACTACTGGGCGGTCAGCCGCTATGTCGCGAGGCGACTTCAGGGGCGGGCCGGCGAGGTGGAGGAAGTGGTGGCGGAGGTGTTCACCGTCGCCTGGCGGCGCCGCGGCGACCTGCCGGACGCGCCGCTGCCCTGGCTGTACGGGGTGGCCCGCAACTGCCTGGCGAACGCGGTACGCGGCTACGGGCGCCGGCGCCGGCTGGTGGACCGGCTGGGCAACGACGAGGCCGCGCACGGCCGGCACATCATGGACAGCCCCGACGCTGAGGCCCCGGGCGCCTGGGTGCACGAGGCACTGGACCGGCTGTCCCCGTCGGACCAGGAGGTGCTGCGGCTGGCCGCCTGGGAGGAACTCGACACCGAGGAGATCGCCGTCGCCCTGGGCTGCGGCAGACGAGCGGCGGCGATGCGCCTGCACCGGGCGCGGCGCCGCCTCAGAGCCGAGATCGACCGGATGGGCCCCGCCACGGCCGCCCTGCCCGACGGCCGGCCCGCCCCGGAGCCCGCCTCCGCCGGCGCGACCCTGTGCAAGGACCACGGACATGGCTGACGAACTCGAACTCCTCCACCGCGCCAACCCGGTGCCGGCCGACGCACCCCGGTTCGGCGACGGACCGCTCGACCACCAGGCCGAGCGGCAGCTCGCACGACTGCTGCACCAGCAGCCCGCACGGCGACGTCTCCGGCTGCTCCCGCCGCCTCCCGGCCGCACCCCGCGCGCCCGGCTGGTCTGGGGCCTCGCCGCCACCGCCGTCGCCCTCGTGATCGCCATCAACGCCGTCCTCGGCGGCCCGAGCACGTCGCGGGCCGTCGCCGCGCCGCGCCCGCTGAGCGTCCGCGCCCACTCCGCGCCCGTACCCCTGAAGGACATGATCGCCCTCGCCGACGCGGCCGCGTCGGGCGGCACACCGGGCCTGCGCAAGGGAACGCACGTGCAGTCGTGGAGCCTCGGCATGAGCGACGGCAAGCGTCCCGTCACCCTCCCCGAGGAGCGGGTGGTGCGCTGGCGGGCGGATGCCACCCACACCGAACTGGTCGTGGCGACCGACCCGCGCAGACCCGGCAGCCCGGTCCTCACCGACGAGGGCGACGACCCGCACGAGGTGGCGGACGGCCATGTGATCAGCCGGACCACCTACCCGCCGATGTGGAGCGACGCCCCGCCCGAGGGGACGCCGCCGCACACCGCGGCGGCCCTCGGCGCCTACCTCACCGAAGTCGCCCGTCCCGAGACCGACCGCAGCACGGCCCCGCTGAGCACCGCCGAACTCCTCGACGCCGTCGGGGAACTGCTCGACCACTGGACCCTGGGCGCCCGCGAGTCGGCCGCCCTCGTCCGGCTGTTCGCGAAGGCCGAGGGGCTGCGGCCGGTCGGCGAGGTGACCGACCGCCTGGGCCGCCCCGGCCACGCGTACGTGTACGACGCCGGAGGCATCCGGCACATGCTGATCCTGGAACCGCGCACCGGCGCGGTCCTCGGCATGGAGGACACCTTCACCAAGGCCGACCCCGCCTACGGAGTGAAGGCCGGAGACGTCATGGGTTACTGCGCCTGGATGCGCTGATCACACCCCGAGCTGCCGGGCGGCGGCATCCACCGTCTGCTCCAGCAGCGTGGCGATGGTCATCGGACCGACGCCGCCCGGCACCGGCGTGATCAGCGAGGCCCGCTCCACGGCCGAGTCGAAGTCGACGTCGCCGACGTTGCCCGGGTTGTAGCCGGCGTCGATCACAACCGCGCCGGGCTTGATGTCCTGTCCGCGGATCAGCCGCGGCCGGCCGACAGCGGCGACGACGATGTCCGCCTCGCGGACCGCGGCCGACAGGTCCCGGGTGCGCGAGTGACAGTACGTCACGGTCGCGTCCCGGGCCAGCAGCAGCATGCCCACCGGCTTGCCGAGGATCGCGCTGCGGCCCACCACCACCGCCCGCTTCCCGGCCGGGTCGACGCCGTACTCGTCGAGCAGCCGCAGGATGCCGCCGGGCGTGCACGAGACGAACCCCGGCAGGCCGAAGCTCATCGTGGCGAACGAGGCGAAGGTGACACCGTCGACGTCCTTCTCCGGCGCGATCGCCTCGAACGCGGCCCGCTCGTCGACGTGGTCGCCCACCGGGTGCTGGAGCAGAATCCCGTGCACCCCCGGATCGGCCGACAACTCCCGCAGCGCGCCCACCAGTTCGGCGGTCGTCGTGGCCGCGGGCAGGGCCACGTGACGTGACTCGATGCCGGCCTTGCGGCAGCGGTTCTGCTTCATGCGGACGTACGTCACGGACGCCGGGTCCTCGCCGACCAGCACGGTCGCCAGACAGGGCGCGCCACCCGTGCGTGCGGTGAGGTCGGCGGCCTTCTTCGCGGTGTCCTCGACGATACGGCGGGCGAGGGCGGTGCCGTCCATGAGACGGGCCTGGGTCATGCTGCACACTCCTGAGCTGGATCGACTGTCCTCGCCCAGGCGCGCGGCATCCACCACGGGCCGCTCCCCGGTGGTTCTCCACCTCAGCGCCAGTCACGACCCGCGTACAGCGTAACCGAGCGTGTCCATGAGGCGATCGCCCGGTTGGGCGCGGGCGGCGCTCACCGCGGCCGGACCTGCCGTGTGCGCGCCGCGTGCGGCAGCGCGGGGCGCGGGCGGGTTGCTCTCAGCACCGCCCGCAGCAGCACCGTGGGCACCGGCAGCGCCGCCCCGGCAGTCGCCGCCCGCCGCCGAGGGCGGGCCCGGCGGGCCCGACCCAGGGTTCCCCGGGCCGAGAAGGTCCAGGTCAGCCGGGTGCTGACCTGGACCCTCGCGACTCTCCTCGAGCCGCCTGTCATGCCCGGGTGCTCCTACTCGTCCCAGGCCTGGATGATCAGCTGGTCGGCGATCTTGCCGTCCTTCAGAGTGATCATCGACTCGGCGAGAACCCGCGTGCCGTCCCCGTACTCGCAGGACTCGCTGAAGGCGGCGCGATCGCCCTGCACGACGCACTGCTCCAGTTTGTGCGTCATGTCGCGGCTGTAGATGTCGTCCAGCAACTCGGCGATCTGGCCCCGGCCGTGCAGGACGGTGGGGTGACTGGGCTGGTTGTTGTGGTCGACGATGCGGATCTTCGCGTCGTCGGCGTAGAGCGACAGAAGGTTGTTTCCGGTGTTTCCTTCTATGCCCCGGCGCAGTGTCTCGGCGTCGAAGGCGGAGCCTGCCGCGGTGCCCATGGTGACCTCCTTCAGGCGCCCGCGGCCCGACGAGGAACGGGCCGCTCGGCCCCACCTTCGAGACTCCTCCGGCCCAGCGGCCTCGGCAAGCGCAGGCGGCGCGCTCCGCCTCACGGGTGAGCGGGGTCCGCCGCCCGTGTCCGGCCGGGGTCCGCCACCGTTGCTGAAGACATGATCTCAACACGACGCATCGCCGCCGCGGTCGGTCTGGCCGCCGGGATCGCGGGCCTCGCCGTACCGTCGGCGAACGCGGCCGAAGCCGGCGCACCGCTCGTCGGGAAGCTCGGCGCGATGAGCACGCTGGACTCGCTCACCACCAGTGGCGTCCCCGCGCCGGAGAAGGACCGGCTCCCGCGGGTGTCCCAGCAGCTGGGGGAGCTGAAGCACCTCAACGAGCTGAATCAGCTGGAGCAGCTCGTCGCCCCCGTTGCGCCCCTGCTCGGTCTGCTGCCCGCCGTCCACTGATCCCGCACCCGGTGACCGGGGCCGTCCCGGCCGGGACGGCCCGCATCGCCGCCGGCCCGTGACGCCCTGTCCGTCACGGGCCGGCCCGCTCCCGCGGCGCCTGCCGGGAGGCCGCCCGGAGTTCACCACCGGTCCGGCCCCGGCGAGACAACGGCAGAGGACATCATCCGGTCACCTTCCCCCTGGTTCCGCTCGCCGCGACAGCACCGGTGCGCACGGCCCAGGGCTCGCGTCGGAAGGCCCCTGGTCCCACCGGACCGACGGTCGACACCGGGGCCCGAGGCCGGGCATGCCGCCACCGGCGCTGAATCAGGCCTCCGCAGGGCCGACATGGGCCCCAAGGCCCCGGGTGCCCGGACCCCACTTCCCGGACCGTCTCCGAGTCCTTCCGCGTCCTCTGCGGCGGGGTCCAGCCGTGCGACGGCCGCCGCCGGCCCACCGGACGGCAGGGCGAACCCGCCGCCGACGGCCGGAAAGATCCACGATCACCCCAGTGGGCCGTGCCGCTACCGATCGGTCGCGCGTAGGGTCGGCAGCAGAAGGCAATCGATGGAAGGGGCCAGGCCATGGCGCAGGAAGTACGCGGCGTGATCGCACCGGGCAAGGACGAGCCCGTACGGATCGAGACGATCGTGGTGCCGGACCCCGGCCCCGGCGAAGCCGTCGTACAGATCCAGGCCTGCGGTGTCTGCCACACCGACCTGCACTACAAGCAGGGCGGCATCTCCGACGACTTCCCCTTCCTCCTCGGCCACGAGGCAGCCGGTGTGGTGGAGTCGGTCGGCGAGGGCGTCACCGACGTGGCACCCGGTGACTTCGTCGTCCTCAACTGGCGTGCCGTGTGCGGCAACTGCCGGGCCTGTCTGCGCGGCCGGCCCTGGTACTGCTTCAACACGCACAACGCCGAGCAGAAGATGACCCTCGCCGCCACCGGGCAGGAACTCTCCCCGGCGCTCGGCATCGGCGCGTTCGCCGAGAAGACGCTGGTCGCCGCCGGACAGTGCACCAAGGTCGACCCGGCCGTCTCCCCGGCGGTCGCCGGACTGCTGGGCTGCGGGGTGATGGCCGGCATCGGAGCCGCGATCAACACCGGAGGCGTCGGCCGCGGCGACTCGGTCGCCGTCATCGGCTGCGGCGGCGTCGGCGACGCGGCCATCGCCGGAGCGAACCTGGCCGGCGCGGCGAAGATCATCGCCGTCGACATCGACGACCGCAAGCTGGACAAGGCCCGCACCCTCGGCGCCACCCACACCGTCAACTCCCGGCAGACCGACCCGATCGAGGCGATCCGAGAGCTGACCGGCGGCTTCGGCGCCGATGTCGTCATCGAGGCCGTCGGCCGCCCCGAGACCTACCGGCAGGCCTTCTACGCCCGCGACCTCGCCGGCACCGTCGTCCTCGTCGGCGTCCCCACCCCCGAGATGAAGCTAGAACTGCCGCTGCTGGACGTCTTCGGCCGCGGTGGCGCCCTGAAGTCCTCCTGGTACGGCGACTGCCTGCCCTCCCGCGACTTCCCCATGCTGATCGACCTGCATCTGCAAGGCCGGCTGCCGCTCGACGCGTTCGTCACCGAGACCATCCAACTCGACGAGGTGGAGAAGGCGTTCGAGCGGATGCACCACGGCGACGTGCTGCGCTCGGTGGTGGTGCTGTGATGACCACGCGCATCGAACGACTCGTCACCTCGGGACAGTTCACGCTCGACGGCGGTACCTGGGACGTCGACAACAACGTGTGGATCGTCGGCGACGAACGCGAGGTGATCGTCATCGACGCCGCGCACGACGCCGAGGCCATCGCCGAGGCCGTGGCCGACCGCAGGGTGACCGCCATCGTGTGCACCCACGCGCACAACGACCACATCAGCGCCGCCCCCGCCCTCGCCGACCTCACCGGTGCCGTCATCTGGCTGCACCCCGACGACCTGCCGCTGTGGAAGCAGACCCACCCGGACCGCGACCCCGACCGGCACCTCGCCGACGGCCAGGTCATCGAGACCGCCGGCGCCGACCTGACCGTCATGCACACCCCCGGACACGCCCCCGGCGCCGTCTGCCTGTACGACCCCGGCCTCGGCGCAGTCTTCACCGGCGACACCCTCTTCCAGGGCGGCCCGGGTGCGACCGGACGCTCCTTCTCCCACTTCCCGACGATCATCGACTCCATCCGCGACCGCCTCCTCACCCTCCCGCCGGAGACCAAGGTCCTCACCGGCCACGGCGACCCCACCACCATCGGCGCCGAGGCACCCCACCTGGAGGAGTGGATCGAGCGGGGGCACTGACGGACCGGCCGGACGAGGACGCCGGGATCCGCCGGAAAAGACGACAAAAGATGTCCGGCTTTCCCGTGACAGTGGACGGCGACAGCAGTCGTACCGCACAGGAGGCCGGACATGTCAGGACCGTTGCAGGGCAAGGTCGCGTTGGTCGCGGGGGCGACCCGGGGCGCCGGACGGGGCATCGCCGTCGAGCTCGGCGCGGCCGGCGCCACCGTCTACGTCACCGGCCGCAGCACCCGCGCCCACCGCTCGGAGTACGACCGCCCCGAGACGATCGAGGACACCGCCGACCTCGTCACCGCGGCCGGCGGGCACGGCATCGCCGTACCGGCCGACCACCTGGACCGGGCCGCCGTACGGGCCCTGGTGGACCGCATCGCGGACGAGCGGGGCCGCCTCGACGTCCTCGTCAACGACATCTGGGGCGGTGAGAAGCTCTTCGCGTGGGACACCCCGGTGTGGGAGCACGACCTCGACAAGGGGCTCAGACTGCTCCGGCTCGCCGTCGAGACGCACGCCGTCACCAGCCACTACGCGCTGCCGCTGCTGCTCCGGCACCCCGGCGGCCTGGTCGTGGAGGTCACCGACGGCACCGCCGACTACAACCGTGACACCTACCGCGTGAACTTCTTCTACGACCTCGCCAAGGCCTCCGTCCTGCGCATGGCCTTCGCCCTCGGCCACGAGCTGGGCCCACGCGGCGCCACGGCCGTGGCACTGACTCCCGGCTGGCTGCGCTCGGAGATCATGCTCGACGAGTTCGGCGTCCGCGAGGACAACTGGCGCGACGCTCTCGAGCGCGTTCCGCACTTCGCCATCTCCGAGACCCCCCGCTTCACCGGTCGTGCCGTCGCCGCCCTGGCCGCCGACCCCGACGTGGCCCGTTTCAACGGGCAGTCCCTCTCCAGCGGTGGGCTGGCCCAGACGTACGGCTTCACCGACCTCGACGGCACCCGCCCCGACGCCTGGCGGTATCTGGTCGAGGTCCAGGACGCGGGCAGACCGGCGGACGTCACCGGGTACCGGTGAGCCGCACGCGCCTTGGCTTCCGGTGCCGGGAACGCCCCTCGGCCGCACGCTCTGCCCGTTCCGGTGAAAGGCCGGACCTCTCGGCCGTACGGTCGGCCCATGACCGATCACACCCGCTTCGCAGGACACGGAGTTCTCGTCACGGGCGCGGCCCGCGGCATCGGAGCCGCCGTCGCCCGCCGGCTCGCCGAGGAGGGAGGCCGGGTCCTGGTCACCGACCGGGACCTGCCCGAGGCCGAGCGGACCGCGGCGGCGCTGCGCCGACACGGCCTCGCCGCCGAGGCGTTCGGCTGCGACGTGGCCGACCGCGCATCCGTCGACGCGGCCGTCGCCCGTGCCGTGGCCGCCTTCGGCTCGCTCGACGTGCTGGTCAACAGCGCAGCCCACTGCACCCCGGACACCCCGCTCTTCGAGGACGACCCCGACGAGGCGTGGGCGCTCGACCTCGACATCACCCTCGCCGGCGCCTACCGATGCTGCCGCGCCGCGCTGCCGCACCTCGCCGCCTCCGGACGCGGCGCGATCGTGAGCATCGGGTCCGTCAACGGCCTGCAGGACTTCGGCAACCACGCCTACAGCGCGGCCAAGGCCGGCCTCGGCTCCCTCACCCGGACCCTCGCCGGACACGCGGCGGTCCGGGGCGTCCGGGTGAACCTCGTGGCGCCGGGCACGGTCCGGACCTCGGCGTGGGAAGGGCGCGACGACGATCTCGCCGCCGTGCGCGCCCTGTACCCGCTCGGCCGGGTCGGCGAGCCGGAGGACATCGCCGCCGCCGTCGCCTTCCTCGCCTCCCGCGACGCCGCCTGGATCACCGGCACCACGCTCGTGGCCGACGGCGGCCTCACCGCGGTGAACACCGGCTTCCACACGGCGGTGCGCCGCCCCTCCTGAGCGCCCCCAAAGGCCCCCGGCCGCCGGCCGCGCGGCGACGAAGTTCACCGTTTCGTCACAGGCTGACCGGAACCACAACCATGGCCTCCCCGGGCAGGTCTAGTAGTCCGAGGCCGCGGGAATCGCGCAGGGGAAGCACCCGGGACAGGTCCTGGGTGAAAGGGGAGAAGGGGAAGTGTCCGTCATGGGGGACATACGCAGACGAGGTGTCGTGGCGCTGGGCGTCACCGGGTTGGTGACGCCGCTCGCGCTCGCCTTCACCGCGGCACCGGCCCAGGCCGCGAGCTGCACCACGCAGGCGGGGCCGTACCAGAAGCAGGTGGAGAAGTTCCTGGGCCGCCCGGTCGACGGCAAGCAGTCCGCCGCCGACTGCAAGGCCGTCCAGGCCTTCCAGAACAAGCACGGCATCACGCCCAACATCGGCTACGCCGGACCCGTCACCTGGGGCGTGATGGATCTGATGAACAAGCAGAAGGCCGTCGGGAACAAGCCGAACAAGGACGGCAAGTGCCCGGTGAACAAGGGCCGTATCGCCTGTGTCAACCTCACGCTCCAGCTGAGCTGGATCCAGGACGGCAAGAAGCTCGTCTACGGCCCGGTGCCGGTGCGCACCGGCCGCGACGGCTACGAGACCCGCACCGGTCTGAAGAAGATCTACTGGCGGGACATCGACCACGTCTCGACCATCTACAACGTGCCGATGCCCTACAGCCAGTTCTTCGACGGTGGCCAGGCCTTCCACTCGGTGGGCCTGAGCATGTGGAACCCGCCGGGCTCGCACGGCTGCGTCAACATGACCACGACGACCGCCAAGAAGTACTGGTCGCTGCTGAAGAACGGCGACGACGTCTTCGTCTACGGCCGCAAGCCGGGCACCTGAGCCCTCAGGCCCCGGGCGCGTCCCCGAAGTCGGGGATCTCCAGCCGCACCCCGCCCTGCCGTGCCGACTCGTGCGCGACGATGCCCGGCAGGGTGTAGCGGGCGGCCACCCACGCGTTCACCGACGGCAGCGTGCGCGTGGTGACGGCGGTGACGAAGTCGTCCACCAGGAAGTGGTGGCTGCCCTCGTGCCCGTTGTGCAGATGGTCGAACTCCCGGGGCAGCCGCGAGCGGTCGTGCACCGGCGCCGAACCGGAGGTGAAGGCGGCCCGCAGCTCCGGTGCGATGTGCTGCAGCGACGGGTCGTCGGGGGACAGGGTCTGCTTGGGCTCCAGCAGCTCGCTGATGTCCTTCACGCCGTTCTTGTCCTGCCACAGGGCCACCGTCGCCAGCTGCTCCATGCTGGCCTCCGTGCCGAAGAACCGGAACCGGGACTCGCGGATGTGTGAGGGGTAGCCGACCCGCCGGAACTCGTTCGTACGGAACGAGCCGCCGCCCGCCACCTCGAACAGAGCGGTCGCGTTGGACACGTCGTTGTCGAACTGGCTGACCGAGCGATCGAACACGCCGTCGCCCCGCTCATCGCGCACGCCGATCGCCGACACGCTCACCGCGTGGGTACGCCAGGCCCCGAGCACCCCGCCGACCGAGTGCGTCGGGTACAGCAGCGGGGGATAGCTGGCGGTCGCCTTCCACTCCTCGCCGCCGCTGTACCGGTAGGCGTCGTAGAAGCCGAGGTCCATGTCGTGGACGTAGTCGCCCTCGGCGTAGAACAGCCGGCCGAAGGCGCCCTCCGCGATCTGGTTGCGGGCGTGCACGGTCGCCGGGTTGTACTGGCTGGTCTCGCCCATCATGTACGTCAGCCCGGTCGCCCGCACCGCGTCGACGATCGCCGCGACCTCCTCCGTGGTGATCGCCATGGGGACCGCGGAGTAGACGTGCTTGCCCGCGTTCAGGCCACCCAGGACCAGCGGGCCGTGCGTCCAGCGCTGGGTGAAGACCGCGATCGCGTCGACCGCCGGCGATTCCAGCATGGCCGCGTACGACGGGAAGGTGCCCGCGAGCCCCTGCGCGGCGACGAGCCGCTCGGCCCGCTCCGGCAGCAGATCGGTGACATAGACGTCACGGACACCGGGGTGGGCCTGGAACAGGGTGGCGAACTGGCCGGAGAACTGTCCGGCGCCGACGATGCCGAGGGAGAAGGTCATACGCGTTACTTTTGCGCCGGAAGAATCCACGCGTCAAGAGGGTGTGGAACGGGCGGGATCGGGCGCCTGGATCTCAGTAGGATGACCTTGTTGCTTTTGCTGCAGAAGAAAATGAGGGGTCTGCTCCCATGACCAGCTGGCTGCCGCTCAGCCCCGCGGAACGCTCGGTGGCGATCGAGGTCCTCCTGCACGGACCGCTGTCCCGCACCGGGCTGGCGCGCCGGCTCCGTCTCTCCCAGGGCAGCCTCACCCGGCTGACCAAGCCGCTGATCGAGTCCGGCCTTCTGGTGGAGGCCCCGGAGACGGGCGGCGCGGCGGCGCGGCAGGGGCGTCCGTCACAGCCGCTCGACGTCCTCGCCGACTCCCGCGCCTTCCTCGGCTTCAAGATCACCGCCGACATGGTCTACGGCGTCGTCACCACGCTCCGCAGCGAGATCACCGACCGCCTCGACCGGCCGCTCGCCACGCACGACCCGGACGCCGTCGCCGACCTGCTCGCGCGGATGACCGCCGAGCTGGCCGCACGCCATCCCACCCTGGCGGGCATCGGCATCGGTGTGGGCGGACGCGTGCGGGATCGCGCCGTGGCGGGGGAGTCGCCCTTCCTGGGGTGGCGGGACGTGCCGTTCGCCGCCCTCGTGCGGGAGCGCACCGGCCTGCCGGTCGTCCTGGAGAACGACGTGGCCGCCCTGGTCGAGGCCGAGACCTGGTTCGGCGCGGGCCGGGGGCTCGACCGCTTCGTCGTCCTGACCATCGGCGCCGGCTTCGGCTACGGGCTGGTGCTGGGCGGCAGCAGGGTGCCCTTCGAGGAGGAGGGCCGCGGCTTCGCGCAGCACTGGATCCTCGACCCGCACGGCCCCCTCACCCCCGACGGCGCGCGGGGCAGCGCCGTGTCCCTGCTCACCGTCCCCAGCATCGAGTACCAGATCCGCGCCGCCACCGGCCGGGACGCCCGCTACGAGGACATCCTCGCCGGCGCCGCCGGCGGCGATCCCCTGGCCTCCCGGGTGATCGGCGAGGCCGCCCGGGCGCTCGGCACCCTCGTCGCGCAGATCGCCAACTTCGCCATGCCGCAGAAGATCCTGCTCGCCGGGGAGGGGGTCGGCCTGATGGATGTGGCCGGGAACACGGTCCGCGAGACCATCCGCGCCCACCGGCATCCGCAGGCCTCTCCGGTCGACCTGGAGACCAAGGTCTCCGACTTCCACGACTGGGCGCGCGGTGCCGCCGTACTGGCGATCCAGGTGCTGGTGCTCGGGCTGACCGAGAACTGATCAGGGCCGGTCAGGGGCATGAACTGCCCCTCTGGCCCGACTCATTGACGTGATGAGTAACACGGTCCGAAATGTCCGCATCAGGTGTACTTACTCACAGCGTCTTCACGTCGATCGGCATATGCTTCACAGCATGTCCACCACTGTTGAAGCCGCCTCCGAGCGATCGGCCGCGGAGGTCAACGAGGAGATCCGGGCCCTGTGGCTCCGGTCGGGCGGGACACTGACCACCGAGCAGCGCGCGGAGTACCAGCGCCTCGTGATGGAGTGGGCCGCCGCGGCCCCGCAGTCGCAGCCGCACCGGGCGGCCTGACCTACCAGGCGCCCCTCGCGCCGCACCGTCCCGGGCACCCGTGAGAGCACGGGTGCCCTTCTCGTCGCCTCATCGGCCGCACCCGGCCTCGCCCTGTCAGCCCCACGTCGCCGAGTAGTACCGCTGATACGCCTTGCGGTCCTGCTCGGCCCGGATGAAGCGGGTCGCGACCAGCGCGATCAGACTGCCCGCGATGACCAGCAGGCCCGGGCCGACGTTCCGTGTGTCCGTCAGCCGCGCCAGCAGGGCCCGCCCCTCCGACGCGCCCGTGACCGGCGCCGAGGATCCCGGCGATGCCGCGCTGGGCGCCATCGCGCCCTGCGACGCGGGCGCCGACGGCGCGGGCGCTGCGCCCTGTGCCCCGCCCGCGTTCTGCGCCGACGCGATCAGCCGGACCCCGAGGGCCGTCATCGCCTTGGTCACCGGCTGGAAGAACGTCGTCCCGCCGCTCGTGCAGTCACCGTTGCCGCCCGAGGTGACGCCCAGCGCGACGCCCTCGGAGAACATCGGGCCGCCGCTGTCGCCCGGTTCGGCGCACACGTCGGTCTCGATGAGCCCGGTGACCGTCCCCTCCGGGTAGTTGACGGTCGCGTTCAGCGCCGTGACCTGCCCGTCCCGCAGTCCGCTGGTGCTGCCGCTGCGGAACACCCGCTGCCCCACCGCCGGATCCGCGGCCCCGGTGATGCGCACACCCTTGCCGCCGCCGATCGCCACGACGTCGGCGCCCGCACCGGCCTTGCCGGAGGCGTACTGCACGAGGGAGAAGTCGCTGCCGGGAAAGGAGCTGTTGACGGTCCTGCCGAGCTGCTGGTCGCCCTGGTTGTCGGCGAACCAGGTGGATCCGGCCGGACCGCAGTGACCGGCCGTCAGGATGAAGTCGCTCTGCCCGTTGGTGACGTTGAAGCCTGCCGAGCAGCGGCCGCCGGTCGACAGGATCGGCTGGGCACCGTTCAGCCGCGTGGTGAAGGTGCCCTTCGTGCGTTCCATGTGCACGAAAGAGCCGATCCTCGTGGCCACCTGGGTCATCCGCGACCAGTCACCGGCGGAGACCGTGCTGTCCGCCCGCACCATGACCCGGTTGGTGCGGTAGTCCACCGCCCACGCCGTGCCGGTCACCCGTGGTGCCGAACGCAGGGTGGCGGTGGCCGACTTGAGTTCGTTCATGCTGTGGGAGACGACCTTCGCCGCGGCCCCCGACCGCCGTACCGCCCGGGCCGCCGCGTCGTCGGTCACCGCCACGACCGGCCGCCCGTCGGCGCCGATCCAGCTGCCGGCCGTCCGCGCGCTGCCCAGCCGCGCCACCAGCGCGGCGCCGGTGTCCCCGGCGCCACCGGCGGAGCTGAGCGGTCTGGCGGAGGCCGGAGGCGTCTCGCTCGCCATGGCCGCCTGGGCGACCATCGCGCCGCCCAGGAGGAGTCCGCCGACCGCCGCCAGCCGTGTCACTCGCCGGACGACCCGTCGTCGTGCGTGCCGCATGCAAGGCTCCCGAAGCCGAACCCGGATGCGCGCTGCCCGTCCCGGCACCGCGCGGCCCTCGGGTCGTCGAGGGCCCGTACCTCCATACGGAGCCGACGGTGGCGGCGTTCACCCACGGCGGTGATCTTCTCGGTCGCGTTCCTCAGTTCTTGCGGGCCACCCCGCCGAACATGGCGACCTCCTCCGGCTCGCCCCCGGGGCCGTGCTCCGGACGCCAGCGGGAGCAGGACACCACTCCCGGCTCCAGCAGTTCCAGGCCGTCGAAGAACCGGGCCACGTCCTCGGGGGCGCGCTGGGTCAGCTTCGGGGTGCCGTGCTCGTTCCAGAACTTCACCGCCTCGTCCACGTCCGGCATCGACGGGCTGGTGATGGTGTGCGACAGCACCAGGTGGCTGCCCGACGGCAGCCGGTCCACCAACTGCCGCACGAGACCGTACGGGTCCTCCTCGTCGCCGACGAAGATGACCACGCCGAGCAGCATCAGCGCCACCGGCTCGCTGAAGTCCAGCGTCTTCGCCGCGTGCTCGAAGATCGCGTCGACATTGCGCAGGTCCTCGTCCAGATAGTCGGTACGGCCCTCGGGCGTGCTGGTCAGCAGCGCCCGCGCGTGGGCGAGGACGAGCGGGTCGTTGTCCACGTACACGATCCTCGACTCCGGCGCGACGCGCTGGGCGACCTCGTGCGTGTTGTCGGCGGTGGGCAGCCCGGTGCCGATGTCCAGGAACTGCCGGATACCCACCTCACCGACCAGGTGCCGCACGGCACGGCCGAGGAACAGCCGGTCGGCGCGCGCGTACTCCCCGATGCCCGGGTGCAGTTGGCGTATCTGGTCGCCGGCCGCGCGGTCGACCTCGTAGTTGTCCTTGCCGCCGAGCCAGTAGTTCCAGATCCGGGCGGTGTGCGGCTGGCCGGTGTTGATGCGGGCGCGCAGCGAAGCGGCCACGTCGTTGGTGGCTGCCGGGTTGTCGGTCACGTGGGTCAGCTCCTGGATGCCAGAGGGCGATTGCAGCATGCAAGACGCAATCTAGACGGCCTAGTTGATCTCCGCCGTCCGTCCGGGTGTTTTCCGGGGTCCGGCCCGGCCGTGGATCCGCCGTCCGGCCCCGTGTCCGTGTTCCCGCCCACGCCACGGCCCCCTATCTTGTGCCCCATGACCAGCATCCCGCACGACACCACCGGTGAACCGGACCCGCTGCGCGCCCTGGACCTGGCGCGGCTGCGACGTCGTACGAGCATGAAGTGGCGCACCTACCCCGAGGACGTGCTGCCGCTGTGGGTGGCCGAGATGGACGTCCCGCTCGCCGAACCCGTCGTCCGCGCCGTCACCGACGCGCTGGCCCTCGGCGACACCGGATACCCCGCCGGCACCGCCTACGCCGAGGCGCTCGCCGCCTTCGCCGCCGACCGCTGGGACTGGCACGGGATCGTCGTCGAGCGCACCGCGATCGTTCCGGACGTGATGCTCGGAGTGGTCGAGATGCTCAAACTGGTCACCGGGCCCGGCGACCCGGTCATCGTCAACTCCCCGGTGTACCCGCCGTTCTTCCAGTTCATCACCCACATGGACCGCAAGGTGGTCGAGGACCCGCTCGGCGCCGGTCTGCGCATCGACCTGGCCTCGCTGGAGAAGACCTTCAGCGAGGCGACGGCGGGCGGCGGGCGCGCCGCCTACCTGCTGTGCAGCCCGCACAACCCCACCGGCACCGTGCACACCGCCACCGAACTCGCGGCCGTCGCGGGCCTCGCCGAACGGTACGGCGTCCGGGTCGTCGCGGACGAGATCCACGCCCCGCTCGTCGACCCCGGCACCACCTTCGCGCCGTACCTGAGCGTGGCGGGCGCCGGACGCGGCCTGTCCCTGATGTCGGCCAGCAAGGGCTGGAACCTGGCCGGGCTCAAGGCCGCCCTCGCCCTGGCCGGCCCCGCGGCCGCCGCCGACCTCGACCGCCTCCCCGAGGAGGTCAGCCACGGCCCCAGCCACCTCGGCGTCATCGCCCACACCGCCGCCCTGCGCGACACCACGGGCTGGCTCGACGCCCTGCTCGCCGGAATCTCGGCCAACCGGCGCCTGCTGACCGGCCTGCTCGCCGAGCACCTGCCGGCCGTCCGCCCCCACCCCGCCGAGGCCACCTACCTCGCCTGGCTCGACTGCCGCGCGCTCGGCCTCGGCGACGACCCCGCCCGGGTCTTCCTCGACCGCGGCCGGGTCGCCCTCAGTTCCGGCCTGCCCTTCGGCACCGGCGGCGCCGGCCATGTACGCCTGAACCTGGCGACCTCGCCGGAGATCCTCACCGAAGGGGTACGGCGCATGGCGGCGGCGCTGTCCTGACCGGCCGGCCCGGCGCCGGACGGCCGCGCTCCCCGGCCGGCGGGCCGCCTCCTACACTGCCGGACATGGACGACACACGGCTGGACCGGCTCGGCTCCGGGAAGTACCTGCTGGTGACCAGCTACCGCAAGAACGGCACCACGGTCGCCACTCCCGTGTGGGTGGTCCGGGACGGTGACGCCCTCGGTGTCTGGACGGCCGCCGACAGCTTCAAGGTCAAGCGGATCCGGCGCCGCCCCGACGTCCTGGTCGGCCCCTGCGATCTGCGCGGCAACCCCACCGGCGACCAGCTCCCGGCCACCGCCGAGATCACCGATGCGGCCACCACCGCCCGCTACCGCACCCTCGTCGCCCGCAAGTACGGCCTCCTCGGCCGTCTCACCCTGCTGGGCAGCCGGCTGCGGCGGGGCCTGGACGGCACGGTGGGCATCCGGGTGACCCTCACGGACTGAGGGCCACCCGGGCAACGCGTCCTACGACGCGTTCTCCACCGACCCGGACAGCACCAGGCCGCCGGACCGCGGCTCACCGGTCTCCATGTCGATCTGCTGGAACCGCACCGACTCCACGGGCTCCGCCACCCGGTCCTTCACCGTGGGCACGGTGATGTCGGCGCTGGTGCGCCCCGCGGGAATGTCCACCCACAGATAGAGCCCGTCCACCTTGGACAGCCGGCGCTCCGGGTCCGGCTTCGCCCCGGCGGTGTCCCGCAGCCAGCCCGCCGTGACGTCCTTCGTGGACAGTTCGGGCCCGTCCACCGGTGCGACCCTGAACATCGCGCTCATGTCCACGTCGACCGCCTCGGACAGCGACACCCGCCACTTCAGCGACTGCCCCTCGGTGACCCGGCCCGCCACGGGGGTGACGGTCATCGTCGGCGCCGGATCGTCGTCGTGCACGGTGATCCCGCCCCGGTAGGAGCCCACGACCGCGCCGCGGACCGCCTTGACGAGCACGTCGTACGACACGTCGGTGCCGTAGCGCGTGTTGCCCTTCACCTCGACCGGCACGTCGAGGTCGTGGCCGCCCGCCCGCACCGTGACCAGCCGGTCCTTGGCCCGGCCGGTGGCCGGGTCGACGACGTACACCCGTACCTGACCGCTGCCCTGGCCCGTGACCTGGACCGGGACGTGAACGGTGCGCACGCCCGAGTCGCCCTCGTCCACGGTCGCGCGCTCGATGTCGACGCGCGGCAGCGCGGCCGCCCGTACCGCGGGCGTCCCGGCCCGCCAGCCCCAGGCGTCCATGAGCCAGGCCCGCCCGGAGCCGGAACGAGGCGTCAGGACGAGGGACTTGACCGACTTCAGGTCGAGACCGGCGCGGGTCGCCGCGGTCAGCGGCACCCGGAACTCGCGCGCCCAGTAGGACGCGGTCCGCTCACTGCCCGGCAGCCCCTCGGCCCGGACCCGGCCGAGCGTCGCCTTGCGGCCGGCGGCGTCGGTCAGGGACACGTCCAGCTGTGTGCCCTTGGAGTTCGGCGGCACGAACAGCCGCAGCGCCAGGGAGTTGGCGCCGGACAGCGACAACGGCTTCCGGGCGGTCACCCGCGCCGGGGTACCGGCGTGCGTCCAGCGCAGCGCGATCGCCTTCCGGCCCACCTCGCGGTCGGTCTCCCACTGCGCGAAGTGCGGCGAGGTGCCCTTCGAACCCTGGCCCAGGCAGGCCTTGGACGGGCTCGGGTCCACCGCGTCGCACAGCTTGCCGCCGGTCACCGACACCCCGCCGTCCGGCAGGAATCCGGCACCCCGGCGGGCGCCCACCGCGTGGCTGAGGACCCGCGCCGGGTCCGCCGACGGCGCCCGCTTCCCGGAGCCGTCCAGCAGCGGCCGCACCCGGTCGTCGCCTGCCAGGAACAGCCGCGCGGCGGCCGCGATGTACGTCGAACCGGCACGGTGCTGCTGGTTCGCGGTCAGCCGCGTCGCGGCACGCTTGCCGCACACCGGGTCCGGGTGCTGCGG
This sequence comes from Streptomyces sp. NPDC031379, assembly GCF_055569615.1. Taxonomy (NCBI): domain Bacteria; kingdom Bacillati; phylum Actinomycetota; class Actinomycetes; order Kitasatosporales; family Streptomycetaceae; genus Streptomyces; species Streptomyces sp. NPDC031379. The sequence continues at coordinate 17,618 of NZ_JBVIIT010000029.1, forward strand.
GTCGTCGGAGAAGTCGTCCTCGGCGGGCGCCGCGGCCTGGCCGGGCGTCCACTCGGAGTTGAAGAAGTTGTGGTTCGCGCCGATCACGTACACGGCGCTGTGCAGCGCGGTGCCGCTGCTCACCGCGCGCGTGCCGTCGACGTAGACCTCGCCCTGGAGGTCGGAGACGTCACCGTCGCAGCCCGGCAGGATCGTCACGGACGGCACGTCGGGCACCGGGTTCTGACCGAAGACCGTGGGGCCGATGAGGACCGTGCCGCGGATCTTCCAGCGGACCGGGCCGTGGTAGCCGTCGTGGTCGGCCGGCGGCGGGTAGAGGCTGTCCAGTGCCGCCCGGTTCACGCCCTCGCCGCCGCGGGAGTGTCCCACCAGCAGCACCCGGGACAGATCGGCGCGAGGCGCCTCGCGTACGACCGGCGGCGCCGTCTCGGGGTGCTCGGCCCACTCGGCCCACCGGGCGAGGTGCTCCCGCACCAGCGAGGAACGGGCCTGCGCGCCGCCGTCCTCGGCCGCCCAGTCCTGGCCGTTGATGCCGTTCGCCGAGATCGACACGGTCATATAGCCCTGCGAGGCCAGGAGTTTCTGGTCACGCAGGTAGCCGCGGTGACTGGGCACCGGCTTCGCGCCGGCCTTGCAGGGCCAGTCACCGGTGATGTCGCGGCCCTTGTAGCAGGTGTAGTGGCGGCCGTGCAGGAACAGCGCGAGCGGACGCTTGCCGGACGCCCCGACCGGGGCGACGACGGCCGCGCGCATCTCCACCGGCGCCGGGAAGCCCGGCAGCCGGACCGCCTTCAGGCCGTACTCACCCGTCTTGGTGCGGTACGAACCGGGCTTGCCCGGGTCCACCCCGTTCGCGGGCAGCGGGGCCGGCGGCCGGGCCGCCGACACGGTACCGGCGGCCTCCCGGCCGTCCAGCCGGCGCCCGCCGGACCAGACCTGCAGACCGCCCAGCCCGTTCGGCCGCCGCGCGTCGAGCGGCAGGCGGAAGGTGTGCCCGTCCTGGCCCGGCTTCGGCACTCCCAACAGGTGTCCGCCGGACCGGAACTCCACCCGTGCGTCGCCCATCGACACCGGCCGGTCAGACCGCCACTCCAGCTGCGGTGCCGAGCGACCGCCGGTGATCCGCCACCCGGGCGGCAGCGTCCCCCCGTCCGAGGCCGGCGACATCCTCACCTGCGAAGGCGGTTGAGCCTGTGCTGCTGCCACCCCTGGAGACGCTCCCGCCACCGCGAGCAGCGCGGCGGCGGTCACCCCTATGTACCGGGCACGGACCACTGTTCCTCCTCGAACCCCGAACACGGGGGATCCCGTCCTCAGCGGGACCCCCTCGCCTCCGGAGGATGGAAGGAGGAGCCTGTGGGTTGCCTGTGCGGTGGAAGTGATGGATCACACCCGTGCCGGCCCAACGGAGGGCTGTGTGCGCGCAGTTCGGGGTGGAGAGGGTGACGCCGGGTCCGGGGCGTCGGGGACGCGGTGGCCGGCCGGCCGCCTCAGTGGCGTACGGCCGTCAGGTCCAGGCCCGGTACGGCTCGTCCACCAGCTGGAAGACCGGCTCGCCGCGCACCGGGTCCTTGGCGGTCGACAGGCGGACCCGGTCGCCGCTGTGGATGCCGACCGGCGGGCCCATGACCCGGCCCCGGACGACGAACCCCTCGGCCATCTCGATGAGGGACACATTGCGCGCCGCCGGCGTGTTGCGGTGCACCACGGTCGAGTGGCGGACCGTGCCGACGCCCTCGCTGCGCTCGGTGCGCAGCTCGCTGCCCTGACACACGGGACACAGCAGCCGGTGGTACATCGCCGTGCCGCACCAGGTGCAGCGCTGGAAGACGATGGCGTCCCTGGAGTCCACGGGGACGGGATCGAGAACGCCCGCCGCGGAACCGGCCGCCGGATGCGAGGCGCTTGCTGAGTGGTGGTACACGCTGTTCAACTCCCTGCGCTCGGCCGGAATCCCGCGTGCCCGGCGCGAACCACGCACGCGTGTGCCGGTAGCCGTGCCACCGTGCACGCCGACAGAGTATGGCACTCAGTGTCACAGGTAAAGGCACTGCGTACCCTGAATTTCCCGGCGTCCGCGTGGTCAGCCCCGGCCGAGCGCCGTCTCCCACTCCTGCACCACCCGCCACACCGGGGCGTCCCGGCGCGAGACGAGGACCACCACGTCGTCGGCGTCCCCGGCCTGCTCGCCCACCGGCAGCGGTCCGATCCCGCCGGCTCGCGCGGCGGTCTCCGCCGGGCGGCCGTACGTCCGCTGGACGTACCCCAGCGCGTGGTCCACCGCCGCGCCCGCGTCGTCCCTGCCGTCGGAGCGCAGCCAGGAGCGCAGGGCGTTGTTGTGCGCGGCGACGACCGCGGCCGCGATCACATCGGCCCGCAGCGTCCCGTCGGGACGCCCGGCGAACCGCCCGCGCAGATACTCGGCGAGCGCACGCTCGTAGCGCCACACCACCGACAGCTCGTAGGCGCGCAGACCCGGCACCTGCTTGGTGAGGCGGTAGCGCTGCACGGAGAAGGTGGGATTCTCCGCGTACATCCGCAGCACCATCCGGGCCGCGTCGCACACCCGTCGCACCGGCTCGTGCTCCGCGCCGCCCGCCGCGAGGAACGCGGTCATGTCGGCCAGGCAGCGCTCGTGGTCGGGGAAGACCACGTCCTCCTTGGAGGGGAAGTAGCGGAAGAACGAACGCCGGCCGACGCCGGCCAGGGCCACGATGTCGTCCACGGTGGTCTGTTCGTACCCGCGTTCCAGGAAGAGCCGGAAGGCCGCCGCGACCAGGGCGTCCCGCATCGGCGGCTTCGCGGTCGGCGCCGCGCTGCTGGAGCTCATGAACGCGAAACGTAGCACCCGGACCGCGCTTCTGACACTCAGTGCAAGATAGGGCCCCTCAAGGGGGAACTGAGTGCTGTGCGGGTACCCGAGCCGAGCGCCGCCCGAACACCGGAGCGATCGAATTGATTGGAATCGATCGATACGATTGTGGGCGTAGAGTAAGCGACTCGGGATCACTGTGCCAGGGGGACCCCCATGCGACTGCACGTCGACCAGCGCCACGAGCGGGTGCTCGAACTCGTCCGCGAGCGGGGCAGCCTCCGCGTGGCCGAGCTGGCGGCCGAACTCGGTGTCTCCGCCGTCACCCTGAGGCGCGACGTGGAGACGCTCGCGGCCCAGGGCCGGGTACAGCGGCTGCACGGAGCGGTGGCCTGGCCGGGCGACACCACCACCGCCACCGAGCGTCGCACCGAGCCCGCCGAAGGCGTCGTGATCGGAATGATCGTGCCGAGCACGGTCAGTATCTTCGCCGACATCGTGCGCGGCGCCCGGGAGACCGTGGGCGCCCAGGGCGGACGGCTCGTCCTCGGCGTCTCCGGTTACGTCGACAGCGAGGACTCCGTGCAGGCGGAACACCTGGTCGCGGGCGGTGCGCAGGGGCTGCTGGTGGCGCCCAGCTGGTTCGGCGGCGTTCCCGAGGACGGGCAGGAGAAGTGGCTCGTGGAGTGCGGGGTGCCCATCGTCCTGGTCGAGCGTTCCGCCCCGCCGGGCAACCCGGCCGCCGACCTCGACCGGGTCCGCACCGACCGGGCCCACGGCGCCGCCCTCGCCGTGGGGCACCTGGCCGCTCTCGGCCACCGCAGGATCGCCGCCGTGCTCCAGGAGGGCCCGCACGCCGCGCGGATCAGCGCCGGCTTCCTGGCCGCCGTACGGGCGCGCGGCCTGGACGTCGACGAGGGCGCCCCGAGCGTGCGGGAACACGGCGACTACGACGCCTCCGTCGACTACCTCGTCCGGGCGGTCCGGGAGCGCGGCGTCACCGCGGCCCTCGTGCACAGCGACGAGGACGCCATCGTGCTGGTGCCCCGGCTCCAGGCGCACGGGGTGCGAGTGCCGGACGACCTCGCGCTCATCGCCTACGACGACCAGGTCGCCGGTCTCGCCGACGTGCCCCTGACCGCGGTCGCCCCGCCGACGCGTTCGGTCGGCGAACTCGCCGCCGGACTCCTGCTGCAGCGCCTCGCCGAGCAGGCCGCGGGGCGGCGGCCCGGGCCCCGGCAGCACCTCGACCTGCTCCCGGAGCTGCGGATCCGCTCCTCCTGCGGCGGCCGGGCACCCGCCGACGGCCACTGAACCGCCCCTAGCTGAAGCGCTCATAAATCGATCGCCACGCGATCGTTTTGATTATCTTGGTCGAACGCTCTTGACGTTGATCGGCCGCGCACAAAAGATGTCCTGCGACCGCCTCTTCCCGAACGAGGTCTCACAGGAGCCGTGCCATGACGCGTACGTCACGATCGCTTCGCACCCTCACCGTCACCGCAGCCGTCACCGCGCTGGGACTGCTCGCCACCGCCTGCGGCGGCGGTGACGGCTCGACGGACGCCGCCTCCGACGGCAAGCCGGTGACCATCGACTACTGGACCTGGACCCTCGGCGCCAAGTCGACCGTGGAGGCGTTCAACAGGACGCACAAGGACATCAAGGTCAGGTTCACCGAGATCCCGAGCGCCACCGAGGGCTACAGCAAGCTGGCCAACGCCGTGAAGGCGGGCAACGCGCCCGACGTCGCCACGATCGAGTACCAGATGGTCCCCGAGTTCGCCAGCCAGGGCAATCTGATCGATCTGACCAAGTACGCCGGTGAAACGGTCAGGACGAAGTTCCCGCAGCCCGTCCAGTCCCTCGTCACCTTCGGCGGCCGCACCTGGACCGTCCCCTACGACGTGGCACCGCAGGTGTTCTACTACCGCACCGACCTGTTCAAGAAGTACGGCATCACCGTCCCCAAGACCTGGGACGACTTCAGGAAGGCCGCCGAGAAGGTCAAGAAGCAGGACGGGAACGCCCGCCTGGCCTCCTTCCCGAAGAACGACCCCGCGCTGCTGGCCGCCCTGGCCTGGCAGGCGGGCGGCAAGTGGTTCGGCACCGAGGGCGACGCCTGGAAGACCGGCGTGAACGACGCCGCCACCAAGAAGGTCACCGCCTACTGGGACGGCCTGGTCAAGGACGACCTCGTGCAGACGTTCACCGGCTACAGCCCCGAGGAGACCAAGGCCCGCGCGCAGGGCAGGACCCTGTCCCTCCTCGGCGCCTCCTGGTCCGCCGGCGTCATGAGGACGGCCCTGCCCGACCTCAAGGGCAAGTGGGCCGCGGCCCCCATGCCCCACTGGGGCACCCCCGCCAGCGGCAACTACGGCGGCACCTCCTACGGCGTCCTCAAGGGCAGCGACCATGCCGAGGCCGCCGCCGAGTTCATCACCTGGCTCACCACGGACAAGGCAGGCGTCGAGGCCCGGCTCGCCGACCTCGAGTCCCCGAGCAGCGCGCTGCCCGCCGACCCGGACATGCGCAAGGTCGCCGCGGCCAGCTTCGACACCTCCTACTTCGGCGGCCAGGACCTCTACGGCCTCTCCTCGCGGCAGGCCGGCACCATCGTCCCCGGCTGGACCTGGGGTCCCGACCAGATGGACGTCTACACCGCGATCCAGGACACCACCGCCAAGTCCGGCTTCACCGCGGGCGTCGAGGCGGGCGAGCGGAAGGCCGAGTCCGGCATCACCGACCGGGGCCTCAAGCTCGCCGAATAACCCCCTCGGGGGAGGGGAGAGGGGTGCGGGCGCGACCCGCTGAGGGGGCGAGCCGCACCCGCACCCGACTCTCCGCAATGCCCGCCCGGGCCCTGCGAAGCCCGGGGACCGCCCGCCGGCACCCGGGAAGACGCCCGCCGCCGCTTGCGGCCCGGAAAGCGGCCGGACCCGCGCGCGCACTCTGCCGTCCGACGCCCGGCCCCGCCGCTCTTCCCCTGTCGTCCCCCGCCGCTCTTCCCCTTCGCCGCTTCCCCGTCCACCCGCCCCCGACCCCGAAGGAGCCGTCGTGGCAGCCCCCCTGGCCAGAACCGCCGCTCCGCCGGCCGGACAGCGCCGCTCGGCCGGACAGCGCCGATCGGCCGGACCGGCCTCCGCCGAGCAGACCGGCGCCGTGCCGCTCAGGCGAGGCCAGCGTCGTGCCGCCGCCCTGCTCATCACCCCGTTCTTCGTGCTGTTCGCCGCCGTCATGGTCGCGCCGATCGGCTACGCGCTCTGGATGAGCCTGTTCCAGGAACGTTCCTCCGGGCTCGGCTTCGGCGGCACCCAGCGCGTCTTCGCCGGACTCGGCAACTACACCTCCGCGCTCTCCGACGCCGGATTCCGCGCCTCCTTCGCGCACATCGCCCTCTACTGCGCCCTGTACATCCCCGTGATGATCGGCGGCTCCCTCGCCCTCGCCCTGCTCGTCGACTCCGCGCTCGCCCGCGCGAAAAGGTTCTTCCAACTGGCCCTGTTCCTGCCGCACGCGGTCCCCGGACTGATCGCCTCGATCATCTGGATCTACCTCTACACCCCGGGCCTGAGCCCCGTGCTCGACTGGATCCAGGCGACGGGCGGCAACTGGGACTTCTACGCGAACGACCACGTCCTGCTCTCGATGGTCAACCTGTCCGCCTGGCAGTGGACCGGCTACAACATGGTCATCTTCTACGCCGCCCTGCAGGCCGTACCGCGCGAAGTGATCGAAGCGGCCGTCGTGGACGGAGCCGGCGCACTGCGCACCGCGCTGCGGATCAAGATCCCGATGATCGCCTCGGCGATCGTCATGACCGTCCTGTTCACCTGCGTCGGCGCGATCCAGATCTTCACCGAGCCGAAGCTCCTGGGCCAGCGCGGAGCACCCTCCGTCGACACCGAGTGGTCGCCGACCCTGTTCATCTGGAAGGCGGGATTCGTGCGGCACGACTACGGCCTCGCCGCGGCCGCGTCCTTGATGCTCGCCGCGCTCGGCGTGGCCCTCTCCTTCATCGTCACCCGGCTCGGGAACCGCTGGAAGGCGGCCGTATGACCACCCTCACCCACGACAGCCCCGCACCCGCCCGGCAGCCCGCCACGGACGGCCGCGCCCGGCCGCCGGCCCGCCGCCGCACCCCGGGCAGCACCCTGCTCTCCCAGGGCGTCGTCAACGGCCTGCTGATCCTCGCCGCCTGCTACACCCTGCTGCCCGTCAGCTGGCTCCTCATCGCCGCCACCAAGAACCACCGCGACCTCTTCGCCACCTCCGGCTTCGCCCTCGGCGACCTCAACCTGCTCGCCAACCTGCGCCACCTCTTCACCTTCGACGACGGCATCTACCTGCGCTGGTTCGGCAACAGCGTCCTGTACTCCGTCGTCGGCTCCGCCGCCTCCAGCCTCATCTGCGTCGCCACCGGATACGCCTTCGACAAGTACGACTTCAAGGGCAAGGAGAAGCTGTTCGGGCTCATCCTCGGCGGCGTCCTCGTCCCCAGTACCGTCATCCAGCTGCCCATGTACCTGCTCGCCACCAAGGCCGGCATAGTCAACACCTACTGGGCGCTGCTGCTGCCCGCCCTGGTCAACCCCTTCGGCGTCTACCTGGCCCGCGTCTTCTCCGAGGGATACGTGCCGAACGAGGTCCTGGAGGCCGCCCGCGTCGACGGCGCCGGCGAGCTGCGCACCTTCGCCCGCATCGGACTGCCCATGCTGGCACCCGGCTTCATGACGATCTTCCTGTTCTCCTTCACGGCCAGCTGGAACAACTTCTTCGGCGCGCTCGTCATGCTCAACGACGACCACCTCTACCCCGTCAACCTGGGCCTGTTCATGTGGAACAGCGTCACCCAGCAGCAACCCGAGTACTACGCGCTCGTCATCACCGGCTCGCTCGTGGCCGTCCTCCCGCTGATCGCCGCCTTCGTCTGCCTGCAGCGCTTCTGGCGCTCCGGCCTGACCGCCGGCGCGGTGAAGTGAAGGTGACCATGCCCCCCACCCCCGCCCGCCCGCGGACCGTCCTCGCCATGGGCGCCGACATCCACCGGGCCCTGCTCGCCGACGGCCACCTCGACCGGCTCCACACCATCGCCCGGGTCGACACGACCACGTCGGTCACGACGTTCACCGGAACCGATCCGGCGGCGGCCGTCCGGCTCGGCCACGCCGAGGTGCTCTTCACCCACTGGGGCGCGCCCCCGCTCACCGAGGAAGCGCTGCGCCGCATGCCCCGGCTGCGGGCCGTCGTCCACGCCGCCGGCTCCCTCAAGCACCACATCACCGACGCCGCCTGGAAACGCGGCATCACCGTCTCCTCCGCCGCCGACGCCAACGCCGTCCCGGTCGCCGAATTCACCCTCGCGGCCATCCTGTTCGCCGGCAAACGGGTCTTCGGCATCGCCCGCGACTACGCGCGTGAGCGCGCCCAGCCCAGCCTCCTGCCGTACTACAGCGGCCACGGCAACTACCGGCGCACCGTCGGCGTCGTCGGCGCCTCCCGCGTCGGCCGCCGCGTCCTGGACCTGCTGCGCCCCTTCGACCTGCACGTCCTCCTGCACGACCCGTACGTCGACACCGCCGAGGCCCGCGCGCTGGGCGCCGAGCCGGCCGGCCTGGACGAACTCGCCGCACGCAGTGACGTGGTGACCATCCACGCGCCCCAGCTCCCCGAGACCCGGCACATGTTCGACGCTCGCCGCCTCGGCCTCCTCAAGGACGGCGCGACCCTCGTCAACACCGCCCGCGGCTCCCTCGTCGACACCGACGCCCTCACCCGGCACCTGCGCACCGGCCGCCTGAACGCCGTCCTCGACGTCACCGAACCCGACGTACCACCCGCCGACTCGCCCCTCTACACACTGCCGAACGTGCTGCTCACCCCGCACATCGCCGGTTCCCTCGGCAACGAACTGGGCCGCATGACCGACTGGGCCATCGACGAGGTCACCCGCCACGCCCGCGGTCTGCCCTTCGCCCACGGCGTCGGCCCCGAGGAACTCACCCGCTCGGCCTGACGGACCCCGCCACCGACTCCCCCGACAGCTAAGGGACTTGCATGTCCGACCGCCGTGTCCTCGTCGTCGGTGTCGACGGTGTACGCCTCGACACCCTGCGCCGCCTGCCCACCCCGCACCTCGACACCCTCGTGACCGGCGGATTCCTCACCCCGGTGGAGGTCGACGAGGACACCCCCACCATGTCCGGCCCCTGCTGGGCGACCATCGTCACCGGAGTGGGCGCCGCCAAGCACGGCGTGTGGAGCAACGACTTCTCCGGCCACCGCCTCGACGTCTTCCCCGACTTCGCCACCCGCCTCGACCAGCACGACCACCGGCGCACCTTCGTCGCCGCCGGCTGGCGCCCGCTGATGCAGCCCCGCGACGGCGGCCCCCTCTTCCGCGCCCCGTCCGGCACCGTCCACATCGCCCCGCGTGCCGACACCCCCGAGAGGAGTGCGACGAACGGATCACCGAAGCCGCCGCGCGTGTCCTCGCCGAGGACGACGTCGAGGCCTCCTTCGTCTACCTCGGCGCCCCCGACGAGACCGCGGGCGTCCTCGGCTGCGCGGAGGAGTACGAGACCGCCGTACGGCGCGCCGACGCCCGCCTCGGCCGGCTGCTCGCCGCCGTACGCGCCCGCCGCACCCACGCCGACGAGGAATGGACGTACCTCGTCGTCACCGACCACGGCCATGTCGACGCGGGCGGCCACGGGGGCCGTTCGGCCGCCGAGCGCACGGCCTGGCTGGCCGCCGCGGGCCCCGGCATCGGGCCCGTCCCGGAGCGGGTCCGGCACGCCGACGTCGCCGCCCAGGTGTACGCCGCGCTCGGCCGGCACCCGGACCGCCACTGGACGCTGGACGGCCGGCCGTTCGCCGCCCGGCCGCACGCCGTCCTGCTCGACATGGACGGCACCCTCGTCGACACCGAGTCCCTGTGGCTGCGCACCGTCCGCGAGACGGCGCCCGCCATCGGCACGGACGACCTGTTCACCACCCTCGGCCGCTCCACCGCCGACACCGCCGCCTTCCTGCACACCCTCACCGGCACCGACGCCGGCACCCTCGCCGCGACCCTGGAGTCCCGGTTCCTGGACGCCGTCCAGCGGGAGGCCGCCCTGCTCCCGGGCGCGCGCGAACTCCTCGACCTGCTCGAGGCGTCGGACATCCCCGCGGCCCTGGTCTCGGCGTCCTCACGCCCCGTCGTGGACGCCGTCCTGAAGGCACTCGCCGCGGAAGGCCTGCCCGCCTTCGACGCCACGGTCGCCGCGGGCGAGACCCGCCGGACCAAACCCGCCCCCGACCCCTACCTGGCCGCCGCCCGGACCCTGGGCGCCGACCCCGCCGCCTGTCTCGCCGTCGAGGACTCGCCCACCGGCGTCGCCGCGGCCGGGGCGGCGGGCTGCCGGGTGCTCGCCGTGCCGTCGTACACCCCGATCGGCCCCGCACCGCGCCGCACGGTCCGCCGCGCCCTGACGGACCTGACCGTCGAGGAGCTGTGGGCGGCAGGCCTCTAGGGCCCGCAGCCGGCCGCGGCCTCGGTGCCGGAGGCCGGCTCCGGGGGCGGTCGTCGCAGCCCTCACCCTGCGACGTAACCTTTCTCCACCCGCGCCGACACCGGTCCCGCTCAAGGAGATCCCGCATGCCCGCCGCCCGCCCCCGCCTGCTCTACGTCACGGACCTGGCGTACCAGGCCCGCGGGCGCCGTTACTGCGACGAGGACATCCACCTCACCTCCCGGCTGCGCGCCCACTTCGACCTGGCCCTGTGCCATCCGCGGGACGCGGCGGCCCTGATGGACGCCTTCGACGCGGTGGTCGTCCGCAACAGCGGTCCCGTGCTCGGCTACGAGAAGGAGTACGAGGCCTTCCGCGCGAAGGCGCTCGCCACCGGCGCCCGGGTGTACAACCCGCTCACCGGCAAGGCGGACATGGCCGGCAAGCAGTATCTGCTCGACCTGAGCGACGCAGGCTTCCCCGTCATCCCGACCGTCGGCCGCGCCGAGGACCTGCACCGGCTGCCGTCCGCCGAGCGCTATGTGGTCAAGCCCAGGCTGGGCGCGGACTCCCTGGGCATGCGGATCGCGCCCGCCGGACAGGTCGCCGCGCTCGCGACCGGCGACGTCCTGATCCAGCCCTGCGTCGAGTTCGCCTACGAGGTGTCCTTCTACTTCGTGGACGACGACTTCCAGTACGCCCTCCGCGCCCCCGACCCGGAGCGCCGCTGGGACCTCGAGCCCTATGCGGCCACCGCCGCCGACCTGGAGTTCGCCCGGCGGTTCATCGACTGGAACGACCTCGGACACGGTATCCAGCGCGTCGACGCCTGCCGGGCCCCCGACGGCGGGCTGCTCCTGGTCGAACTGGAGGACCTGAACCCCTACCTGTCCCTGGAAGCCCTGCCGGAGGAGGCCAGGGACGCCTTCGGCACCGCGTTCACGGCGTCCCTGAGCCGGTTCGTGCGGGGAGCGCTCAGCCCAGCCTGACCGTGATCCGCTGCGTGGCGCCCGCCGTGCCCGTCAGGTCGCCGAAGGCCAGCGTCAGGGCGGAGCCGGTGCCGGCCGCGACGAGCGTGGGAGGCGCGGACGTGACCGCGGTGACCGCCCGGCGCCAGGTCAGGGTCAGTCCGGTCCGCATACGCATCGGATCGCTCACGGCGATCACGGCGGTACCGTCCCCCTTCTCGCTGATCATGACGCTGCAGGGATCGCTCGCGGTGAGCGTTCCTGCCGTCCCGCCGGACCAGAAGTTGACGCCGGTGAAGCCGAGCGAGGGCACGCGAACGCCTTGCCGGCTGTCGGTGTTGGCGAGCACGGTCAGCCAGCGGGTGTCCGCGGCCCGTGCCCGCGTCCGGGCGGCGGTCGCGCCCGGCAGCAGGAGGTAGGCGTACGACGCGTTCGCCGGATCGGTGCCGTGATCGACGTACATCGTCAGGTACCTGCGGTTCAGGACGCTCGTCGAGCCGCCCTTGTCGATGGTGCTCCAGCTGCCGTCGCGGGCCTCGCGCAGCGCCCGTACCGTCGCGCCGCCCGGGAAGACGTAACCGCCGTGCCCGCCTATGTGCGCCCACGTCGCTGCGGTCAGCGTCGCCGACCAGGGGTAGGCGGTGGGCGCGACCGTGCCGTCCACGGTGAACGGGGCGCCGCCGGTGGGGCCGAGGTTGCGGTTCTCCACCGTGGTCTCCACGGCCGCGCCGTCGGTGCAGGAGATGCCCGCGCCCAGGCACACGACCGTGTCGTCCAGGAAGAACCAGGACTTCTTCGCCACGAGCGTCGACTGCAGGCCCTTGAGGTACTGCCCGACGGCGGCCCGCTGTCCGTCCGTCGCGCCGCCCACCCAGTTCACGTCCGGCTTCGCCGCGCCCCAGTCGCCGCCGGCCGCGTCGGCCGGCACCGTACGGGAGACGGTCGTACCGGGCAGCCGGCAGGGGTCGACGGTGGGCCAGAAGGCGTCGCTGTACTGCCCGCCTGCGAAGGAGTCGCCCCACCAGTACAGCATCCCCGAACCCGTGTGCCAGCCACGCAGGTTCTCGCCGTTGCCGGTCTCGTAGTACGTGATCCTGCGGTCGGACATGCTCAGCGAGGCGGCCCAGCCGGGTCTGCGGTGCGTGGCCCGGGCCATGGCCGGGAACAGCCGGTGGCCGGTGGGCTCGGCGGCCGCGGTGACCGACCCGTCGTCCTGGACCCCCTTGAGCCGGGCCAGATGCGGCAGGCTCAGCACCGGGTCGGCGAGCGGCGGGCTGTAGTGGGCGCGTTGCATCCAGCCCTTCACCAGCGCGCGCCAGCGGGCGTTCTCCGCCGCGCCCGCGCCCTGGCCGAGGAGCACGATCGAGGCGAGGATCGGATGGCCGCGCAGATGGTCGTCCTGCTGGATCCGCGCGGGGTCCGCCGCGGACAGCCCCCGGCTGATCGCCCGGCCCGCCACACCGTCCATGACCAGGCCGTTGCAGAGGAACGGCGCCCAGGCGTGCTCCACCGCGTCGAACACGATCTGCCGGGCGGGGTCCGTCACCTCCCAGCTGGAGCCCGCCAGCAGCGCGAACAGCAGCCCCAGCCCGCCGAGCAGCACCGAGCCGTAGGAGCCCGTGTACGGCACCGAGGTGTGCTGGATGAACGAGCCGTCGGCGTACAGGCCGTCGCCCGACGTGACGTACGGGAAGACGGGGGAGAGCGCGTCACGGGCCAGCGCCACCTTGGCCGCGTTCGCCCCGACGACCCCGCGCAGCGCGAGCACCCGGCACAGGTCGACCCGGTTCGCGCCGGTGCTCGTCCCCGTGTAGCTCGCCACCGCCGAGTCGGGCACGAAGTGGTCCACGGCGGCGAGGTGGTCGGCGAGCCGCTCGGCCGGCAGGGCGTCGTACATCAGCACGCACACGTCCAGCAGCGCCTGCGGGGCGCCGATCTGCCAGCTGTACCAGTTGCCGTACCGGGTCCGGCCGGCGTTGTAGACGTCGTCGTGGAGACGGTCGAGGCCGGTGAGGATCGCCGCCCGCAGGCCCGGGTCCCCGGTGAGGCCGGTGCCGGGCTGGCAGTAGGCCTGCGCGAGCGTGCTCAGGCGGGTGTAACTGGTGTTCATGTTGCCCGAGTAGCCGTACGACTCCTGGTCGGTGTCCGGGTCCGGGTCGGCGTAGCGGAGGTCGGGCCACAGGGAACCGGAGGCCGGGGCCATCTGGTCCAGATACCGCTTCGCCGTGCTTCCCAGGTCGGCGAGGCGGGACATGAAGGGTTCGGCGGCGGGATCGAATCCCTCGCCGAGGATCAGGGTGCGCCATTTCGCCCGGAGCGTCGCGAACTCGTCCGACGCGGCGAACGCCCGGGTGCCGAGACCCAGGGCGGCGGCGGTACCCGAGCAGGCGGCCAGAAATCCACGACGTGACCAAGAAGTCGTCATGACGGCGGTTTCTAGCACGCACTTGCTCAAACGCTCAATCCATCTTTCCGGATTGATCGTTTCGATCGAATGGGGCGAGGGGGAGCCTGAACACGGCTGCCGTGCGCGCCGTATCTCAGCACGGGGACCCCGGACTCCCGTACGCACGGGACGGAAGGAGAGCCAGGTGCCGACACCGCCCGACCCCGATCCGCCGCACCCTCACCCGGTGGGGGAACCCGTCCGGGTCCTGCGGCTGCGCCGCTTCGACGCCCTCGCGGAGCTGATGCGCGAGATGCACCCGGACCCGGTCACCTACGAGCCCGCCGGCCCGTCGTCCGGGCCGCACCGCGAGCCAGCCCGGACACCGGTGGCCGCCGAGGCGGAGACCCAGGAACTGCCTCCCGTGCCGGTCGCCCGCCCCGGGTCCGCCACGGTCACCGGTGTCCTCGCCCCCGGGCTCCGCCGGGCCGCCGTCGCCGGGGCCGTGGCGGCGGCCGCACTGGCCGGGTTCGGCTGCGCCCTGCTGCTCCCCGCCCGCCAGGAGGCCGCCGCCACGGCACGGCCCTCCGAGCCCGTGACGACGGCACCACCCGCGGCGCCACCCACCCCGCCCCCCGCCGCGTCCGCGGCGCCCACCGACGCCACCGATCCCGACGGCCCCGGCACCCTGCGCCGGGGCGACACCGGCCCCGAGGTCACCGATCTGCAGGAACGCCTCCTGAACGTCCCGGACGTCTATCGCGGCGGCTCCGCCAGCGGCACCTACGACGCCACCCTCACCGAAGCCGTGGCCCGCTTCCAGCTCTGGTACGGCATCAGCGGCGACGAGACCGGCGTCTACGGGGACGACACGCGTCGCGTCCTGGAGTCACGGACCGGCCCCGGCGACGATTCGTGAGCGGCACGCCGGGAACACCGGGGACGGGAACACCGCGGAGGCGAGATGGTGAGCCGAGGCCGGTACCCGAGCGGCGAACGGGAGCGAAGCGGCATGACGAACACACACGGCACCCCCGGCACCGGCGGCGCGGAAGGAGCGCCGGGGAACGCGCCGACCGAAGCCCCCGGCACGGGCACATCACCCGACCCGGCGGGCATGGACGGTTTCTTCCACCGGCTGCACCCGGACATGTGCGTGGTCACGGCCGTGGCCGACGGGGAGCGGGCCGGCTGTCTCGTCGGCTTCGCCTCGCAGTGTTCCATCCACCCGCCCCGGTTCGCCGTCTGGCTGTCCAAGGCCAACCACACCTACCGCATCGCCCGCGCCGCGCAGCACCTCGCCGTCCATCTGCTCACTCGGGACCAGCAGGACCTCGCCGAACTCTTCGGGGGCGAGACGGGTGACGAGGTCGACAAGTTCGAGGGGCTGGACTGGCGGGAGGGGCCCGGCGGCACGGCCGTCCTCACCGACGTGGCGGCCTGGTTCGTCGGCACCATCCTCCATCGCACCGACGGGGGCGACCACGTGGGCTTCGTCCTCGACCCCGTGCGGTGGGGCGAGGGCCGGTCAGGCCCGCTGCTGCGCCTGTCCGACGTGCGCGGCGTCGACGCCGGCCACCCGGTGGACTGAGCGGAAGGGCGACCGGCGGCGCCGCCGGTCACGCGCTCGCGTCCGGCGCGTCCTCCTCCAGCGGCATCCTGATGTCCAGCACGCACACGTCGTCCCGCCGCTCGCCCGCGAGCATCGTGGCGAGCAGCGTGTCCAGCGAGCCGGACTCGGCGCCGCCGTGCGCGCGCACCAGCTCGGCCAGCCGGCCGAAACCCGCGTCCAGGCCCTCGCCGGGGCGCTCGACCAGGCCGTCGGTGTACAGCAGCAGCCGGTCGCCGGGTTCCAGGCGGAGTTCCGCCGACTCGTAGACGGGCGTCCCGCTCGCGCCGAGCAGCATGCCGCGCGGACGGTCGAGGTAGCGCACCTTGCCGCGGCGCACCAGCAGCGGCGGCGGGTGCCCGGCCTGGGCCCAGGCCAGGACGTGCTCGTCGGGGTCGTAGCGGGCCAGGACCATGGTGGCGGTGGTCTGGCCGTCCCGGGAGTGCAGCAGCAACTGGTTGAGCCGTGCCAGCGCCCCGGTCAGCGAGGAACCGGTGCTCACCATGCCCTTGGCGGTGAACCGCAGCTGGGCCATCGTGGCGACGGCGCCGATGCCGTGGCCCGCCACGTCACCGACCACGAACAGCGCGTCGCTGTCGGGCAGTTCGATGGCGCTGAACCAGTCGCCGCCGACGTGGATGCCGGACTGGGCGGGCAGGTACGCGACCTCTATGCGCAGCCCGGCCAGCCGGACCGGCTTGCTGGGCAGCGGCAGCAGGGCGTGCTGCAGCCGGGCGGCCAGGGCCCGCTCGGCCTGCAGGATCCCGCGCTGCAGCAGCATCGCGCGCTCGCTCTCCACCAGCGCGAGTTCCGCGCTGCGCTGCGCGGTGAGGTCCTGGACGAAGCCGTGCACCTCGACCGGGTTGCCGTCCGGTTCGGTGACGGCCTCCGCGACCATCCGCAGATGCCGGACGCCCTCGGGTGCCTCGATGCGGAACGGCACGTCGAACGGGCGGGCGTGGCGGACGAGTTCGCCGATGGCGTGGGCCAGGGGCCCGCCGTCCTCCGGCAGGGCCAGGTCCGGCAGCTGGTCGAGGCGGAGCGGTCCCCGCGCGGGGACCCGGCCGAGGACGGCGTAGGCCTGGACGGACCAGGAACTCTCCTGGGTGATCAGGTTCCAGTTCGCCCAGCCGAGGTTGCCGAGCCGCTGCACGTCCGAGAGGCGCTGCTCCTGCCGCTCCAGGGGGTCGTGCCGCAGCCAGGTCACCAGCAGGCCGCCGCCCAGCGGGGCCGCCCGTACCGAGTAGGTGGCGGTCACGGGCACGCCGTCGGAGAAGTCCTGGTAGGCGAACGGCTCGCCGTCGAACGGCACTCCGGTCTCGAGGGCCTGCAGATAGCCGTGCCACAGCGGTTCGCCGGCGACGGACGGGTAGCTCTCCAGGATGTGCTTGCCGACCATGTCCCGGCCGGTGCGGCCGAACACGTCGACCGCTTCCGCCGTGGCCGCGTCGATGCGGTAGTCCTCCACCTGGCCGGAGGCGGTGCGCAGCGGGGTGAGCAGGATCGCGGCGCCCGGCAGTGCGTCGAACACCGCCTGGACGGTCTGGGCGGTGCCGTCCTCGGCCGGGCTGTCCTGCGGGGCGTCGAAGGCCCGCAGCCGGCCCGCGCACAACCGGGCCACGGCCCGCAGCAGCTTGCGTTCGCGCGGCTCGAACGGCCCGGAGTGCCGGCGCAGCACACCCAGGGCGAAGCAGGCGGTCTCCCCGGCCGGAACCGGCAGCCAGGCCCGGGTGAGCCATCGCTCGGGCGGGTCCCCGATCAGCAGGTACCGGGAGCGGTCGGTGGGGAGGTCCTCCAGCCAGCGTGGCTCGCCCGCCTGCAGGGCGTCGTACGCGGACACCCCGCTCAGCGGGGGCACGTACCGCCACTGGGCGGCGAGGGTGGCGTCGATGCCCGCGTGCCCGATGAGTTCGAGCCCGCCCTCGGGGAGCCGTTCGTAGAGCATCACGGCGTCGGCGCGGACCTCGGGCGTCAGGTGGTCCAGCAGGCATCCGGCCAGCTCGTGCGGCGAGCCGACCCGGACCAGGTCCCGGCCGATGTGCCCCAGCACCTCCGCCATGTCCCCGGTGCCGGCGGGCGTGGCCTCCCAGGAGGCGACGGCGGTGGGCGGCCTCAGGGGCGCCACCGGGGCCGTGCCGGGAGGCTGTTCCCCGGGTGTCTCCGGAGCGGTTGCGGTGGGCTGCTCCCGGGGAGGCAGCAGGGCGCCCAGGGTGAGCCAGCACTGCTCGAGGAGCGTGCGCCCGCCGTCCTTGGCGCGCTGCAGCAGCTCCTCGTGGGCGGCGCCCGGGGTGCACCCGGTGGCCGCCATCAGGACGCCCTTGGCCCGCTCCAGGACGGCCGAGGTCGCGGCCAGGTCCCGCAGTCGTTCCATCTCGGCGCGCTGCCGGGCCACGACCTTGGCCAGCGCCGCCAGATCAGCGCCGTCGCCGGGATCCATCGAGGGCACGGGCTCGCTCGTCACGCGATGAGCATCGCACACCTGGGCCCGCACGATCACTCGTCTGCCGGATCGGGCCTCGGCGGGGTCCGCAGGTGAGGGGAGCCGACCGCACGAACGGCGTGAACGGAATGGCCGGGGGCGGGACGGGAGGCGGTTCAGCGGCCCGTGCCGCGGCCGACGAGGGCCTCGGAGACCGCGCGGACGCTGCGCGCGATGTGCTGCAGCTGCAGGACCTCGGCCGCGTACATCTTGATCGTGTGCTCGATGACCGACTCGGGCAGCCCGAGCATCGGCAGTTCGGCCCGCGCGGTCTGCAGGGCGGTCCGGGCCACCCGGATCTCCTGCTGGACCTGGATCTGCGCGTGCCGGGCGAGCAGGACGGGGTGCCGGATGAGTGCCGGATAGCTGGCGTAACGCGCCGGGATCAGTTCGCGCAGCCACTTGGCCGCCGAGCGCTCCCAGTCGTAGCTGCCCGGCGTCTTGACCTGACAGGGCCAGTCTGGGCTGATGCGCGTGCTGGTCAGGGGCATGATCATCGCTTCCGGTGTGCGGCGTCGTGAGGGTGGTCCGACGGGTTCGGGGCGGCCCCGGCCTAGGGGATGGCCGGGGCCGCCACGGGCGCGTCGCGCAGACGATGCGCCCCGGTACACCCCGGGCGCCGACGTGGGTAGGAGACGGCGGCTGGGGGTGTCCGTGCGGGGGCCCCGGGCGTCGGGAACCGGCGCTGCGTGCGGTGGTGCGTGCGCATGGGCGGTCCGTCGGCTTTCTCGGGGCGGTGTGCGGGCAGTGAGTCCGCAGGTGCGGAACGTGCCCGGAGCGGGTCGGACGCGATCCGTGGAGCAGTATTTATATATGCCGACCGGTTTGCAAGACGTATGAAAACATTCATGCGCGATATGGGGTGAATGATCCCCGTCCAGGGGGTTGAGGACCGCAAGATCTTCACGAGTGCCGGGCACGGACGGAAGGATCGGCCGGGCAGGCCGGGCCCGACGTACGGCCGGGTCAGTCCTTCAGGAAGAACTGGTGCTGCTCGGAGAGCTGTTCGTACTTCTCCAGGCGGGCCTGGGTGCGCTCCGGATCGGCGTCGGTCATGGCCTGCAGCAGTGCCGCGGCCAGCACGCCCGCCGCGGCGTAGGAGTCGAACACCAGCCGCGAGCCGGTGCCGGTGGCGAAGGCGATGTCGGCCTCGTCGGCCAGCGGCCCGAGCGCCAGGTCGGTCACCAGCGCGACCTTCAGACCGGCACCGCGCGCCACCCGGATCGCCTGGAGCGTCTCCCCTGAGTGCCGGGGCATGGCGAAGGCCAGCACCCAGGTGCCGCCGGCCTCGCGCGCCTGCAGCAGGGCGTCGTAGGCCACGCTGCCGCCCCGGGTCACCAGCCGCACATCGGGGTGGATACGGCGGGCGGCGTAGCCGAAGTACTCGGCCAGCGACACCGAGATGCGCAGGCCCAGCACGGTCAGCGGGGTGGAGCGGGACAGCTCGCGGCCGACGTGGATGACCCGGTCGGGGTCGGCGAAGTCGCGCCGCAGGTTCTCCAGGTTCTCGATCTCGGCGTCGACGGCCGCCTGGAGTTCATTGGCGCGGTCCTCCTCGCCGGGCCCGCCGGCGAGCGTGCTCAGCGCGATCGACTGGAGTCTCTCGCGCAGGGCGGGATAGCCGCTGAAGCCGACGGCGGCCGCGAAGCGGGTGACGGACGGCTGGCTCACCCCGACCCGGTCCGCCAGCTCGGTGATCGACAGGAACGCGGCCTCGGTGATGTGCTCGATCAGATACTGGGCGATGCGTCGCTGCCCCGGCGACAGACGGGGGCCGTCGAACAGCTCTCTGAGCCGGGAGGTCGGGGCGGCCTCGGCCTCGGGTGCGGTCTTGCCCGATGTGATCGCTGATGCCTGTGCGCGAGCCTGCTGCGGCGAGGGCACCGGTCCGTCTCCTTTGTCTGCCACGAGCACTCAACATAGCTCACCGACCGTCGTGACCAGGGGTTGAGTGCGGGGCGTTCACCGCCGGTAGAGGCTGATCGAATGACCCACGTCGCCGACCGGACGGCTGCTCGCGATCAGCTCGGCGAGCCGTCCGCGCGCCTTGGCGACCGCCGAGTCCGACACCACCAGCAGCCCGTGCACGCGGTCCGGCGCCACCGTGCGCGGATCGGCGGCGTCGATGCCGTAGGACGACGGCACCCCGGCGCCCTTGTACACCAGCCACACCCGCTCGCCCGGGTACCGCGCCCTCAGCCGGTCCGCGAGCCGGCCCAGGTCCTGCCCCCAGTCCACGTTGGAGTCGTGCAGCAGCCGATGGGTGTGCGCCGGGCCGCCGAACGCCTCGTTGGCGTACGGCAGGTAGTACGGGAACGTCCGCAGCGAACTCACCGCCGTGCACAGCACCAGCGCGCCGGTCAGTACCCCGGCCCACCACCGCCGCGGCACGCGCGGCACGGGCACACAGGCCGCCGCCACCGCGAGGAACACCGGCACGAACAGCGCGTACCGGGTCCCGAAGTCCCGCGCCCCCGTCATCGCCACCGCCAGCAGCACCAGGGGCGGCAGCAGCAGATACGGTGCCGCCGGCCGCAGCCGGCGCGTCCTGACGACCGCCACCGCACCGGCAGCACCCAGAGCCAGCAGCCCGAGCGGCGTCTTCACCAGCAGGGCGGCCGGCAGGTAGTACCAGAGCGAGCCGGTGTACAGGTGTCCGAAGAGAAAGCCCTGCCACGGGTAGTCCTCCAGGCCGAACTGCACCCGCATCCCGGCCCGGTACGCGGAGGGCAGCGGCAGCAGGTCCACCAGCCTCCCGCGCAGCCCGGGTACGGCCGGAACGGGTTCGGCGGGGAGGAACCGCAGACGGGGGTCGACGGCCAGGTACGCGGCCCACACGACGGCGAGCGCCACCAGCGCCACGACCCCCGCGCCCGCCAGCGCCGACAGCGCTTTCTGCCGTCGACCCGTGAGCCGACGGGACGCCAGGACCGACACCGCCGCCAGCGCCGCCAGCACGGGCACCGCCGGCAGCGCGCTCATCTTCGTCGCCACGGCCGCCCCCAGAGCCGCCCCGGCGAGCGGCAGGTACCGCCCCGGCCGCAGGCGTGCCCGCCACACCAGCCAGGCCGAGGTCAGCACGAACCCGGCCGCCGGCATGTCCAGCGTGGCCAGCGCACCGTGCGCGATCACATCGGGCGAGCAGGTGTACAGCGCGAGCGCCACCAGGCCGCCCGCCGTCCCCGCCACCTCACGGGCGAACGCGAACACGACCAGCCCGGACAGCAGGGTCAGCGCGATCACCGGCAGCCGCGCCCACAGCATCAGCCGCCAGGGGTCGTTGCCCGACTCGTACAGCAGATGCCGGCCCACGGCCCCCTGGGTGCCGGTGTACGACGGGTCGTAGTGCGGGCCGGCCACCGCCACACCGGCCGCGATCAGCAGCTTGCCGAGCGGCGGATGCTCGGGGTTGTAGCGCAGCCGGTGCTCGTGCAGATAGTCGGTGGCCGTCGCCACGTACACCGGTTCGTCGATGGTGGGGGTCTGCTGCACGGCCGTGGTGACCATCGCCGCCGCCATCTGCGCCAGCAGCAGCACCGCCAGCAGCGGCACCAGCCACCGCCGGTGCCGGTGCAGCCTGGCGGGCAGACGGGCCGGGGCCGGCCGCGCGGGTTGCTGGACGGACGCCTCACGAGTGAGGACCGTGTGCTGTTCGCTCGCCATCATCCGCCCCGCGGTGGCACCGGCCGTGCGGTGGCGGAAACGCTCGGCAGCCGGATCATGGCCCTACTGTCCCACCGCTCCCGCCGCCGCGGGCGTCACCGCTTCACGAGTCGTACCGGCAGACCCTCTGCCGTGCATACGGGTACGGCCCGCGGCGGCCCGGAGTTCACCGCGGTCCGGCCGAGCGGGCCGCGCAGCCCGAACAAGGCGAGAACGCGGCGCGACGATGCCGCATGCGCACGGCTCAGCAGGGCAGGCCGAGCAGCCCCCAGCCGCGCCGCTGGGCTTCGCGCACGACCACGGACCACTCCCGCAGCAGCACCGCGAACTCGTCGAAGTCCGCGATCCACCGGCCGGGCGCGGCGGCATGGGTGCCGTACGCCTCACGCAGACCGTCCAGCAGCGGCTCGGCCCGCGACCAGTGGGCGGCCAGCGCGGACACGGCCGGCGGCGGGCAGACGAGCAGCAGCCTGGGCCGCCACGGCTCGGGATCCGCCGGGAACAGGCCCGGCGCCTCGGCGCCGTCGTCCGCGTCGTCGTCCTCCCGGAACAGGGGACCGAGGAAGGCGTCCAGGGCCGCACGCAGCGCCGGATCGGCGAACTCCCGTACGTCGTCCCAGGATTCCCCGGCCCAGAAGTGCGGTTTGTACGAGCCGGTGGTGCTGTGGAACTCGTACCGGGCGGACCAGGGCACCTCGGGCGAGGCCGGGCACACCCAGCCCCGCTCCGGTTCCGCGTCATAGTCGTAGGAGTCCGGACAGGCCGCCTCGTCCAGCAGTTCCCGGCGCTCGGCCGTGGGTGTCTGCTCCAGCCGCTGCCAGTCGAGCGCGAGTACCGTGATGTCCAAGCCCATGGCACGGCACACTAGTCAGCCGGGACCCTGCCCCGTCGACCCGATTTCCGGCACGGCGTACGGCGACGGCAGCGCGTCGGCCCGCACCACCAGGTCCGCCCGCTCCCGTGTCGCCGCCACCAGGTCGGCGTTGCGCTGGTCCGTTCCCAGCACCCAGGCCACGGCGCTCTCGTGGTCCTTGCCGAACTCCTCGTGCCGGGCCACCAGCCGGCGGACCCGCTCGTCCTCGGCGACCTCGCAGAACCACACCTCGTCCAGGCACGGCCCCACCCGCGCCCACGAACCCTCCCGCAGCAGAAGGTAGTTGCCCTCGGTCACCACCAGGCGGGCGGCCGGCGGCACCGGGATCGAGCCCGCGACCGGCTGTTCCAGCACCCGCTCGAACCCGGGCGCGTACACCACCTCGTCGGGGTCCTCGCGCAGCCGCCGCAGCAGCGCCGCGTACCCGGCCGCGTCGAAGGTGTCCGGCGCGCCCTTGCGGCCCCGGCGGCCCAGCCGGTCCAGCTCGGCGTCGGCCAGATGGAACCCGTCCATGGGCACGTGCGCCACCCAGGGCGGACCGTCGCCGTTGAGGGCGCGCACGAGGTGCTCGGCGAGCGTCGTCTTGCCCGCGCCGGGGCCGCCCGCGACACCGAGGACGGCCCGCCGGCCGCCCCGGGTGAGCGCACGGGCACGGATGAGGAGATCGTCGAAGGTCGGCGGCACAGGGGAAAGTGTGACACCCCCTACCGGTGAAGCCCGTACGGAAGGCTTCGCCGAGAAGTACCTGCGGTGTGGTGTGCGCCACCCACTGGACCGCGTCCGGTGGGGAACAGTGCTGGGTATGACTCAGCTCGGTCTGCCCGACGGAATCCAGGCCTGCCTCTTCGATCTCGACGGGGTCGTCACCAAGACGGCCGTCGTGCACGCGGCCGCCTGGAAGGAGACCTTCGACGCGTTCCTGCGCGACTACGAGGGCGCACGGGGACGGCCGTTCGACGCGGCCGCCGACTACGACGAGTACGTCGACGGACGCCCCCGCGCCGACGGCGTCCGCGCCTTCCTCGACTCGCGCGGCATCCACCTGCCCGAGGGCACCCCCGGCGACCCGCCGGACGCCCGCACCGTGCACGGCCTCGGCAACCGCAAGAACGACCTGCTCCTGGCCAGGATCCGCACCGGCGGCGTCGAGGCCTACGAGGGCACCCTGCGCTACCTGGAGGCGGTCCGCGCCGAAGGGCTGCGCACGGCGATCGTCTCCTCCAGTGCCAACTGCCGCGATGTCCTGCGCTCCGTCGACGCCGAGCACTTCTTCGACGTCCGCATCGACGGCGTGGTCGCGGCCGAGCGGAACCTGCCGGGCAAGCCGCACCCCGACACCTTCCTCGCCGCCGCGAGCGACCTCGGCGTCGACGCGGCGCACGCGGCCGTCTTCGAGGACGCGCTGGCCGGCATGGACGCGGGCCGCGCGGGCGGCTTCGGATACGTCGTCGGCGTGGACCGCGTGGGACAGACCGACGCGCTGTACGCCCGCGGTGCGAACATCGTCGTGAGGGACCTCGCGGAGCTGGGAGGCAAACAGTGATCTCCGAGCGGTCGTACGCCGTGGAACCGTGGACCGTCCGGGAGACGGCCCTCGACCTGGACGTCCTCGCCCAGAGCGAGTCGGTGTTCGCCCTGTCCAACGGCCATGTCGGCTGGCGCGGCAACCTCGACGAGGGCGAACCGCACGGCCTGCCCGGCAGCTATCTCAACGGGGTGCACGAGGTGCACCCGCTGCCGTACGCCGAGGCCGGATACGGCTACCCGGAGTCGGGCCAGACGGTCATCAACGTCACCAACGGCAAGGTCCTGCGGCTGCTGGTGGACGACGAGCCGTTCGACCTGCGCTACGGCCGGCTCGTCGCCCACGAACGGGTGCTGGACCTGCGCCGCGGGGTGCTGGAGCGGACCTGCGAATGGACCTCCCCGGCCGGATCGACGGTTCGGGTGCGCTCGACCCGGCTGGTGTCGCTGACCCAGCGGGCGGTGGCCGCGGTGGACTACGAGGTGGAGGCCGTCGGCAGCCGCAGCCGGGTGGTGATCCAGTCGGAACTGGTCGCCAACGAGAGCCTGCCCGAGCCCGGCGGCGACCCGCGCGCGGCCGTCGCGCTGAAGTCGCCGCTGGAGCAGGAGGACCACTTCGCATCCGGGAACCGGCTGCGGCTGGTGCACCGCACCCGGCGCAGCGGCCTGCGGGTGGCCGTCGCCGCCGACCACGTCGTCACCGGCCCGGAGCGCACCTCCACCCGCAGCGAGAGCGGCATCGACGTGGCCCGGCTGACCGTCACCTCCGTGCTGGAGCCCGGGCAGACGCTCAGGGTGGAGAAACTGGTCGCCCACGGCTGGTCCGGCGCCCGCTCGCTGCCCGCGATGGCCGACCAGGTCGACGCCGCGCTCGCGGCCGCCACCCACGACGGCTGGCAGGGCCTGCTCGCGGACCAGCGCGCCTGCCTGGACGACTTCTGGGCCCGCGCGGACGTCGAGGTGGAGGGTGACGAGGAGATCCAGCAGGCCGTCCGCTTCGCCCTCTTCCACGTCCTGCAGGCCGGGGCCCGCGCCGAGCAGCGCGCCATCCCCGCCAAAGGGCTCACCGGCTCCGGCTACGACGGGCACGCCTTCTGGGACACCGAGATGTTCGTGCTGCCCGTGCTCACCCACACCGCGCCCGCGGCCGTCGCCGAGGCGCTGCGCTGGCGGTACAACACCCTGGACGAGGCCCGGGAACGCGCCTCCCAACTCGGGCTCGCGGGGGCCTCGTTCCCGTGGCGGACCATCGCCGGCCCGGAGGGCTCGGCGTACTGGCCGGCCGGCACCGCCGCCTTCCATGTGAACGCCGACATCGCCGACGCCGTCGGCCGGTACGTCGAGGCCACCGGCGACACCGCCTTCGAAGCCGAGGCCGGCGTGGAACTGCTGGTGGAGACGGCCCGGCTGTGGCGGTCGCTGGGCCACCACGACAGCCACGGCGTCTTCCACCTCGACGGCGTCACCGGACCCGACGAGTACAGCGCGGTCGCCGACGACAACACCTACACCAACCTCATGGCCCGGCGGAACCTGCTCGCCGCGGCCGACGCCGTCGAACGGCACCCGCGCGAGGCGGAGCGGCTCGGCGTGGACGAGGAGGAGAGCGCGGCCTGGCGCGACGCGGCCGAGGCCATGCACGTCCCCTACAACGACGAACTCGGCGTCCATGAACAGCACACCGGATTCACCCGCTACCAGCGCTGGGACTTCGCCGGCACGCGCGCCGACCAGTACCCGCTGCTGCTGCACTTCCCCTACTTCGACCTCTACCGCAAACAGGTCGTCAAGCAGGCCGACCTGGTGCTGGCCATGTACACGTGCGGTGAGCACTTCGACGAGGAGCAGATCGCCCGGAACTTCGCCTACTACGAGCCGCTGACCGTACGCGACTCCTCCCTGTCGGCCTGCTGCCAGGCCGTCATCGCCGCCCAGGCGGGCCATCCGGGACTCGCCTACGCCTATACGACCGAGGCCGCGCTGATGGACCTGCACGACCTGGAGCACAACACCCGCGACGGGCTGCACATCGCCTCGCTGGCCGGTACCTGGATGGCACTCGTGGCCGGCTTCGGCGGCATGCGCCGCGACGGCGACCGGCTGCGGTTCGCGCCGCGCCTGCCCGAGCGGCTGCGCCGGCTCGCCTTCCACATCCAGTTCCGTGGGCGCCGGCTGCGTGTGGAGATCGCCGCAGACAAGGCCACGTACGCCCTGCTGGACGGCCCGCCGCTGACCTTGCGCCACCACGGTGAGCCGCTGACGGTGAGCACCGACGAACCGGCCGTGCGGCCCGTACCACCGCTCGTCCGCCGTCCCACCCCCGAGCAGCCACCGCACCGCGCGCCCAACGGCTGCTGAACGTCGGCGCGGTGCCGTGAGCGGGCGCCCGCCGTGAGGGGGCGCCCGCATCCCTACGGAGTGCCTCTCACCCGTCGCGTCCGGCGAGCAGCTCCCGCAGCGCCCGCTCCTCCTCGGCACTCAGCCCGGTGACGAACTGCTGGAGCGCGGCGATGGGGTCCGGCCCCCGGTCCAGGGCCTCGCGCATCGCCTCGGCGGTCAGCTGGGCCGCGTTCTTGGCGGGCCGGTACGCGCCGCGCCGCCCGTCGGCGTCCCGCAGCACCAGCGCTTTGTCGTACAGGCGTTTGAGGATCGTATGGACCGTGTTGTACGCGAGTCCGCCGCCGATCTCGGTCTGTATCTCCGCCGGGGTCAGCGGCCGATCGGTGGCCCAGAGGGCGGCCAGCACCGCGCTCTCCAGCTCCCCCGCGCTGCGCCGTTCCGCTCTGCCGCGGGACCCTGTGCCAGCCATGTCCCAACCTTACAGCGCGTAGGGCCATCGGCCGGATGGCCGAATCGGACCGGCGGACGGCCGGGCTTCTGGTTAGTTTGTCGGTGTTTTCCCTGGATCGCGCCTGTCCTGCAGGTCGGAGGGACAGAGGGGTGATCATGGCCGGCAGCGCGCACGCCACACTCGGCGGATCGCGGCGCGAGCGCCCACGGCGCCCTGACGACCGCACCCGGGGCCTGCGGACCGCGGCACCGCTCGCGGCGGTGGCCGCGGCCTTCACCCTGGCCCAACTGCTCCTCGTCCCGCCCGGCATGGGCCTCGGCTGGGACGAGACGGTGTACGTCAGCCAGGTCAGCGGGCACGCGCCCGCCGCCTTCTTCAGCGCACCCCGCTCCCGGGGCGTCTCGCTGCTCGTCGCGCCCATCGCCTCCTGGTCGTCCTCGACGGCCCTGCTGCGGATCTACCTCGCGGTCCTCTCCGGCCTCGCCCTCCACCTGGCCCTGAGCGCCTGGCGCGGCCTGTTCCCGGTCCGCGTGCTCGCCCTGGCCGGCGCCCTCTTCGCCTCCCTGTGGGTGACGCTGTTCTACGGCCCGCAGGCCATGCCCAACTACTGGGTCGCGGTGGGCGCCCTGGCAGCCGTGGGCTGCTTCCTGCGCGCCCGCGGCGACCGTGCCGCCCTGTGGGGCCTGGCGGCGAGCGCGGCACTGATGGCGTGGATGCGGCCCATGGACGC
The DNA here is from genome assembly GCF_055569615.1 of Streptomyces sp. NPDC031379. Classification (NCBI taxonomy): domain Bacteria; kingdom Bacillati; phylum Actinomycetota; class Actinomycetes; order Kitasatosporales; family Streptomycetaceae; genus Streptomyces; species Streptomyces sp. NPDC031379. Next base: position 44,950 of record NZ_JBVIIT010000029.1, read on the forward strand.
CGTCTGGGCCGTCCTGCCGCTCCTCGCCCTCGGCCTGGTACGTGGACACCGGCGCGCGTGTTGCGTGCTCCTCGCCGGCCTCGCGGCCGGGGCCGCCCCATGGGTGATCGAGGCGTACACGGGATACGGCGGCCTCGCGCGCCGCCTGTCCGACGCCTCGGCGATCCAGGGCGGCCTCGGCTGGCACCTCGCCGTCGTGGACCAGTTGCGCAGCCTCGCCGGGCGGACGCTGTGCCGGCCGTGCACCGGGGCGCTGCCCCACCCGGTGCTCCTCCTGTGGTGGTTCGCGCTCCCCCTGCTCGCCGTGCTCGCTCCCGCCGCCGCCCTCCGCGCCCGGCGCACGGCCGCGCCCACGGCGCTGCCGCTCGGCTGCGCGGCGACGGCCGCTTTCCCGTACCTGTTCCTGATCGGCTACGCGGCACCCCGCTTCCTGCTGCCCGCCTACGCCCTGCTCGCCGTCCCGGCCGCCGCCGCGCTGCTGACACCGGCGGCCGTCCCGCGCCGCAGCCGTCGTGCCGTGGTCGTGGCGCTGGTCTGCCTGGGTCTGGCCGGCCACCTCGCGGTACAGCTGGCCGTCCTCGTGCACACGGTGCGCGGCGCCACCGCCGCCCACCGTGCCTGGTCGCGCACCGCGGCCACCCTGCACCGCCTGGGCGTCCGCCCGCCGTGTCTGCTCACCGGACATGAGGCCATTCCGGTGGCCTTCTACACCGGCTGCGCGTCGGCCGCGTCGGCCGGGCACAACGCCAACAGCACCGAGGACGGCATCGCCCGGACCGCCCGGCGGATCCCGGCGGCCGTCCTCGTGCCGGTGGGTGCCCGGCCACCCGGATACGCCCGCGCCTGGGCGAGCGCACCCCTCGGCGAAGTGCGGCTGTACTACGTCGTACCGGAGGCCGGCCCATGACATCCGCGACATCCACGGCGGAACTCACCGTCCCCGTCGGCCGCCGGCGCGCCTACTGGCACGCCGGTGTCGGCCTCGCCGTACTGCTCGGCGCGCTGTACCTGGCCCACCGGCACTGGGCCGCCGTCGAGAGCGGGGCCGCACGGCTGGCGGTCGCCGACCCGGGCTGGCTGCTGGTCGGAGCGACGGCGACCGTGTGCACCTGGGCGGCCTCGGCGCTCGCCCAGCAGGGCGCCGTCGTACGCCGGCTGCCCGGACGCCGGCTGGTCGCCGCCCAGTTCGCCGCCTCCGCCGCCAACCACCTCCTGCCCGCGGGAATCGGCGCGGGCGGGGTGAACCTGCGGTTCCTGATGCGCTGCGGGCTGCCCGCCGGGCGCTCGGCCAGCGCGCTCGCCGTCAAGGCCACCACGGGCGCCGCCGTCCGCCTGGCGCTGCTCGCGCTGCTCGCCCCGGCCTGCCCGGGCCCGCTGCGCCTGCCGCGCGTCACCCCGGTGGCGGTCGCCGTCGTCCTCGGTGCCGCCGCCCTGGTGGCGGTCCTCCTGGCCACCCCCCTGGGGCCGCGCTGCAGGCGGGCGCTCACGACCGTCGCGGCCGACATCCGCGCACTGCACGCCCGCCCCGCCCGCGCGGCGGCCCTGTGGGGCGGCTCCCTGGCCTTCGCCGCACTGCACGCGCTGGTCCTCATCGCCGTCACCCGGGCCGTCGCGCTGCCGCTCGCCCCGCTCCAGGTGGCCCTGCTCTACCTCGCGGCGAGCAGCGCGGCCGCCCTGCTGCCCAGCCCGGGCGGCATCGGCTCGCTGGACGCGGCGCTCGCCCTCGCCCTCACCGCGTCCGGCACCCCGGCGGCGGCCGCCGCCTCCGCCGTGCTCGGTTACCGGCTGCTGACCGTGTGGCTGCCCCTGCCCCCCGGCCTGCTGGTGCTCGGCGTGCTGGTGCGGCGCAAGGCCCTGTGAGGCGCCGGGAGTTTCCCGCGCACCCGCTCCAGGTAGGAGTCGGGTACTGCCATGCGCCACAGGAGGGGGAGCCATGCCGCAGAACGACAGTGCGGGCCTGCCGGGGGAGGCCTTCTTCATACCGGGGACGTCGTCCTTCACCGAGTTCCTGGCCGCGCACCGCCCCCGGCTGCTGCCCACCGCGCCCCCCTTCCCGCCCGGTGCCCGGCCGGCGCCCGGCCGGTTCCCGCACGGCACCACCGTGCTCGCCCTGACCTACCGCGACGGCGTGCTGATCGCGGGCGACCGCCGGGCCACGATGGGCAACCTCATCGCCCAGCGCGACCTGGAGAAGGTGCACCCCGCCGACGACCACACGGCCGTCGCCTTCGCCGGCACCGTCGGCCTCGCCCTCGACATGGTGCGGCTCTACCAGGTCGAACTCGCCCACTTCGAGAAGATCGAGGGCATACCGATGACCCTGGGCGCCAAGGCCACCCGCCTGGCGGCCATGATCCGGCAGAACCTCGCCCAGGCCATGCAGGGCCTCGCCGTCGTCCCGCTGCTCGCCGGCTACGACCTCACCGCGCCGGAGGGCGGACGCGGCCGGATCTTCAGCTACGACGCGGCCGGCGGACTGTACGAGAAGCGGCACTTCCACGCCGAGGGCTCCGGCTCCCCGTACGCGCGGGGTGCGCTGAAGAAGCTGTTCCGGCCGGATCTCACCCGCCGGGAGGCGGCCTTGGCCGCCCTCCAGGCGCTGTACGACGCGGCGGACGACGACTCGGCCACCGGCGGCCCGGACCTGAACCGCCGCATCTTCCCCGTCGTCTCGGTCATCACCGAGGACGGCTTCGAGCGGCTGCCGGAGACGGAGGCGGAGGAACTCAGCCGCGAGATGGTCCGGCAGCGCACCGGCCGCCCGGACGGCCCGCACGCCACGCCCTGACCTCCGCGGACGGCACACCGTTCGGCGCGGCTTTCCCTTCCCATGGGGAAGGCCTGCCACGGCCTTTACTGCACATGAGTTGCAGCTACGGAAGGAGTGCACAAGGCTGTAGAGCGCAGCCGCACCCGCACCACCCAAGAAACCACCTCCCGATGACGGCCGCCCCTGATCCCGCTCCTCCCTCCCCGCTCAGGCCGGACCACACCCTCGGCCTGGCACCGCGTCCGCGGCTCCAGGACGCGGCAGGAGCGGATCAGGGTCGGCGGGACGGCCTGGCTTCTGGTTCTCCCTCGGCCACTCCGGCATCGCCTTCGGTCCGACCCTGCTGCTCTCCCGGTGATCAGGGCGGTGGGGAAGGCGGGCCGCATCGAGGAGAACGTGGACGGCGGGCCTGGCGCGGCAGTCCGCCGACCGACCTGTTCCGGTGCCGGCGGGGTTAATGATCCGCCTGCGGGAAACGCGGACCGGGACCGCCCGCGAGCCGAGAAGGAGGCGACGATGAGCGACCAGCAGTCCGAGCAGACCCCGATGGCGGACGACGCCTACCAGCCCACCGGCACCAACGAGGAGCAGGCGGACGCAGGCCCCCTGGACCTGCAGGACGCCCTCGGCGAGCGCTCCTACGACGACATGCTCGACGAGGGCTACTCCCCGCCCGAGCGGCCGCTGGGCGTCACCAGGCACGGCACCACCGCCGACGAGCAGCACGCGGGGGAGACCCTGGACGAGCGGCTCCGCCAGGAGGTGCCGGACGTGGCCGCACCGGCCGGTGACGAGGTCGGCGACCTGCCGGGCGGAGAGGGCGAGCCGCTCGACCCCGAGGCCGGCACCTCCCGCGCGGGCCGCCTGGTGGCCCCTGACGAGGGCGCCCACACGCAGACCGTCAAGGAGGAGGTGGCCGAGGACGTGGGCATCGACGGGGGAGCGGCGGGGGCGGAGGAGGCGGCGATGCACGTGGTGCCGGACGAGACCGATCTGGCGGACGAGACCGACCCCTCGGCCGGGACCGACCTGCCGGAGTGAGCCGCTCGGCCGGGCGGCGGCCGGCACGCCGCGCAGGGTGGGGTGGGTGGGGGGCGGCGTGCGCCGGCACACCGAACACGTCGATCCACCGGGCGCGTCGACGCGCCCCGAGTGCGTCGACGCGCTCGGGTGCGACGCCGGCCGGGTGTGCTCGCCCGGCCGACTCTCCCGTTCGTCCGCTGAGTTCCCCGGACCGCCCTAGGGCAGCAGCTTCTCGATGGCCGCCGGGCCCTCCGTCTCCAGCTTGCGACGCGCCCAGTCGAGGGTCTTCGGGGTGACGTCCCTGCCCGCCGCCATCACCAGGTCCTCGGGGGAGATGCCCTTCGAGGGAGCGGAGTGGAGCAGGGCGTCCGGGGTGCAGTGGTCGTCGGACGACCGGGATCCTTCGGGTGTGGATGTCGACATGATGCCTCCTCCTCGGTCCGGATGACCGCATCCGTGCCGGTGCCTCCGAACGGGGCACACTCTCACCATTCCCCGCCTCGGCGCACCCTGCATCTTCAGGTGCCCGGGAAGCGGGTGTGGACCGCCTGCCCACGCCACGCGGAAGCACTCGCTCCTAAGCTGGAAAACATCCGCACCACGTACCGGGAGGCCGCCGATGGCCGAGACGCCGTTTCCCGAGGACCTGCCCCGCCGCCCCCACTACCTGCCGATCGCCGAGCACGGACTCATCGGTGACCTGCGCAGTGTGGCACTGGTCGGGAGCAACGGCACGATCGACTGGTACTGCAGTCCGGCCTTCGACGCCCCGAGCGTCTTCGCCGCGATCCTGGACGCCGAGCGCGGCGGCTGCTTCGAGCTGGCCGCCTCCGTGCCCGCGCGTACCAAGCAGTTCTACTTCCCCGACACCAACGTGCTGATCACCCGTTTCTTCACCGAGGACGGCGTCGGCGAGGTGCAGGACTTCATGCCGCTCGCCGGGGAGGCGCCCGGCGAGGGCGGCCGGCACCGGCTGATCCGGCGCGTGGTGTGCGTACGCGGCACCGTCCCCTTCCGGGTGCTGGTCGCCCCGCGCTTCGACTACGGCGCCGCCCCGCACACCCTGCGCTACCTGGACGGCACGGTCCTGTTCGAGTCGCCCGACCGGTCGCTGGCGCTCACCTCGACCGTGGTCCTGGAGTGCGACGACCGCGACGCACACGCCGACTTTAAGCTCGGCGAGGGCGAGTCCGCGGTGTTCGCCCTCGACCAGGCGGGCGGCGAGTTGGCCCCGCGCGGCTGCGCCCACGCCGAGGCCGAGCACCAGTTCAACGCGACGGTCGCCTACTGGCGGCGGTGGCTCCACCAGTCCCGCTACCGGGGCCGCTGGCGTGAGATGGTGCACCGCTCCGCCCTCACCCTCAAGCTCCTCACCTACGCCCCCACCGGCGCCATCGTCGCCGCCCCCACCACCAGCCTGCCCGAGCAGCTCGGCGGCGAGCGCAACTGGGACTACCGGTACGTGTGGGTACGCGACGCCGCCTTCGCCGTCTACGCGCTGCTACGGCTCGGCTTCAGCGGCGAGGCCGAGGCGTTCATGCGGTTCCTGACCACGCACATCAGCCCCGGCTGCGGCGACGGCTCCGGACCGCTGCAGATCATGTACGGCATCGACGGCCGCGCCGACCTGCCCGAACGCGAGCTGCCGCACCTGGAGGGCCACCAGGGCTCCGCCCCGGTCCGGGTCGGCAACGCCGCCGCCGACCAGCTCCAGCTGGACATCTACGGCGCCCTGATCGACTCCATCTACCTCTACGACAAGTGGGCGCAGCCCATCTCCAGCGCCCAGTGGGACGACGTGTGCCGCCTGGTCGACTGGGTCTGCGACCACTGGGACCAGCCCGACGAGGGAGTGTGGGAGACCCGCGGCGGCCGGAAGAACTTCCTCTACTCGAGACTGATGTGCTGGGTGGCGATCGAGCGCGCCATCCGCCTCGCCACCCATCGAGGTCTGCCCGCCGATCATCGGCGCTGGCGGCAGGCCCGCGACACCATCTACCGGCGGATCATGGACCGCGGCTGGTCGGAGCGCAGGAACGCCTTCGTGCAGTACGAGGGCGGCGACGTCCTCGACGCCTCGCTGCTGATGATGCCGCTCGCCAAGTTCATCGCCCCCACCGACCCCAAGTGGCTGTCCACCCTGGACGCCCTCACCGACGACCTGGTCTCCGACTCCCTCGTCTACCGCTACGACCCGCAGGCCAGCCCCGACGGACTGCGCGGTGACGAGGGGACGTTCTCCATCTGCTCGTTCTGGTACGTCGAGGCGCTGGTCCGGGCCGGCCGGCTCGACGAGGCCCGGCTGGCCTTCGAGAAGATGCTCACCTACGCCAACCATCTCGGCCTGTACGCCGAGGAGATCGGCCGCACGGGCGAGCAACAGGGCAACTTCCCGCAGGCGTTCACCCATCTGGCGCTGATCAGCGCCGCCTTCAACCTCGACCGCGCCCTCGGCTGAACCGTCCCGGGCACCCGCGGGTGGACCGAACCCATCGGTCGGTGTGTGCGCAGGTCGCTCGGGTACCCGGGGCCCGAAACCGGAACCGGCACAGGGTCGGCAGAAGGAGGAGACCCCGGATGACCAGCACCAGCGAGACCGGCGACGTCACCGGTACCCGCGACAAGGACTACAACCTGATCTGGTACGTCGAGGCGTGTCTGAGCAACGCCCTGCGCCTGGAGCAGTACATCCAGGACGCCGAGCGCGACAAGGACAACGAGGTGGTGGACCTGTTCCGCAAGGCCCAGGCCGACAGCCGCAAGGGCGCCGAGCTGGGCAAGCAGCTGCTGCGCTCGCGGCTCGACGGCGGCTGACCACCGCGCCCGCTCAGGCGAACCGGGAACTCGGGACGGGCCCGGCGGACCGCACACGCGCCCGGTCACCGCGCAGCCATGTGCTCCTGACGGCCGTGGCGAAGGCGGCGAACCGCGCGTCGGCGTCCTCCGGGCCCTCGCCGTCCCCCGGGTCCGCGGCCGGATCGGCAGCCACGATCCCGGCGGCGACCTCCGCCGCCGGACGGTCGTCCGCCGGGCCCCGCTCGACACCGCCGTCCGCGCCCTGGCGCAGCTGCTCGCCCCAGGGCGCCACGACCGACTGATGCAGCAGGCCGACGCTGTCAGCGGTGATCGCGGGCGGGTCGGTCCAGCAGGAGGCGTGCGCGTGCAGCACCTGTCCCGGGGCGCGTTCGAAGAGATCCCCGACGAGTTCGGGGCCGCCCTCGTGCGCCGCGAGTCCGTCGAGGTCGTAGGCGACGACCACCGTGTCCGTCCGTCCGGCCGCGAACGGCTCGGCCGGCAGGCCGAGCACCTCCGCCGCGGCCAGACCGAGGATCGTCGAGTCCCGGTCCGGCAGCAGTGACACCGAACGCGGCCGTGTCTGCGTGGCGTCCAGCAGCGCCTTGAGCCGCAGCAGGCCGCGCAGACACTGGCCCGCACCGTCCTGCAGCCAGGCGTACCGCCCGTTCATGCCCTCGGTGAAGCCGAACGGGGACAGCGTGCCGAGGACGGTGCCGCTGATCACGTACTGCCAGCCGCGCAGATCGGCCGGATCGAGCGAGCCCGCCCGCTCGGCGTCCGCCGCGCGCTCGAGCATCCGGTCCTGCCGTTCCCGCGCGGGCTGCCACACGCTGTCCTCCGGTTCCCCCAGCAGCGCGTGCTGCCGCCGGGCCAGCTCCAGATCGCCGGCCATCACGGCGTTGAACACCAGCAGATAGCGGTCCGGCCAGTCGGCGAAGCTCCCCTCGTGGCCGGCGAGTTCGGTCACCGCCTCGCGATGTCGGCCCTCGGCCTCGTAGGCGGACACCAGCTCCCGCAGCACGGCGAGCGAGCCGCCACTGCGGCGCAGCGCCTCACGGAGCGCGGGCACCGCCAGGTAGGACACATCGCGTTCGACGCACGCGTACCCGAAGTCGTACAGCGCCCGGGGGCGGTCCGGGTCGGCGGCCAGCGCGGCCGCGGCCTCGGCGAGGTCCTCGAAGCCCGCCGAGCCGGCGGCCCGCCGCACCACGAGCGCGACCTCGGCGAGCGGCTGCTCCTCGCCCGCCGCCCGCAACTGCCGCAGCGCGCCGGGCACGTCCCCGGAATCCAGGGATTCCCAGGCCTTGCGGAGTTCGGGGGACTTGGGGCGGCGATTCCGGCGCGAGAACATGCCGGAGATCATCACCCGCGGTCTGTCGTGTCCTCAACACATTTGTGCGGGAGGGGCGACGGCGACCGCACCCGCTCAGGGCAGCGGCTGCTCCGCCCAGATGATCTTGCCGTGCGGGGTGTACCGGGTGCCCCACCGCTCGGCGAGCTGCGCGACCAGGAACAGACCCCGGCCGCCCTCGTCGGTGCTCGCCGCGTACCGCAGGTGCGGCGAGGTCGTGCTGCCGTCGGAGACCTCGCATATCAGCGTGCGTTCGCGCAGCAGCCGCACGCCGATCGGGCCGCGCCCGTAGCGGATGGCGTTGGTGACCAGCTCGCTCAGGACCAGCTCGGTCGTGAACGCCAGCTCCTCCAGGTCCCAGTCGGCGAGCTGCCGGGTCACCGCGGCCCGTACCTCCGACACGGCCGCCGGTTCGGACGGCACCTGCCACTCCGCCACCCGGTCCGCGCCCAGCACGCGGGTGCGGGCCACGATCAGCGCCACGTCGTCGCGGGGCCGGTTCGGCAGCCGGTCCAGCACGGTACGGCAGGTCTCCTCGGGGGAGGAGTCCGACGTACGGCGCAGGGCGTCGCACAACATGTCGAGCCCCGCGTCGATGTCCCGCTCCCGGTCTTCCACCAGCCCGTCGGTGTACAGCACCAGGCGGCTGCCCTCCGGCAGCTCCAGCTCGGCCGTCTCGAACGGCAGCCCACCCAGGCCCAGCGGCGGGCCCGCGGGCACGTCCGGGAACTCCACCTCGCCGTCGGGACGCACCAGCGCGGGTGGCGGATGGCCGGCCCGGGCGACGGTGCACAGCCGGGAGACCGGGTCGTAGACCGCGTACAGACAGGTCGCGCCCGTGACCACGGCGGCGCCCTCCGCCGGGGTCTCGTCCTGGTCGATCCGCACCACCAGCTCGTCCAGCAGGCCGAGGAGTTCGTCGGGCGGCAGGTCGAGCGCGGAGAAGTTGTGCACGGCCGTGCGCAGCCGGCCCATGGTCGCCGCCGCGTGCAGTCCGTGCCCCACCACATCGCCGACGACGAGCGCCACCCGGGCACCGGACAGCGGCAGCACGTCGAACCAGTCGCCGCCCACACCGGCCTGCGCCGGCAGATAGCGGTAGGCGATGTCCAGGGCCTCCTGTTCGGGCAGCGACCGCGGCAGCAGACTGCGCTGCAGCGTGACCGCCATGCTGTGCTCGCGCGTGTACCGGCGGGCGTTGTCGATGGACACCGCCGCCCGCGCCACCAGCTCCTCCGCCAGGGCCAGCTCCTCGGAGTCGAAGGGCTGCGGCTTCTCCGCCCGCCAGAAGTTCGCCACGCCCAGCACCAGACTGCCCGCCCGCAGCGGCACCGTGATCAGCGAGTGGATGCCGTACGCCAGCACGTGGTCGGTGCGTTCCAGATCCTGCGCGCGCCAGCCGGGCGCCTCGCGCAGCCGGGGCTCCACCACCGACTGCCCGGTGGTCAGGCTGCGGGCCTGCGGTGAGGTGGATACGAACCGGATGCGCTCGTCGACCGGGTACAGCGGGGCGTCCTTGCGGATGCCGGCACAGGCCACGCGGCGCAGCGCGGTCCCGGGCCTGGGCTCCTCGCCGGTGAGCACCGCGTCGAACAGGTCCACCGTCGCGAAGTCCGCGAACCGGGGCACCGCCAGCTCGGCCAGCTCCTCCGCGGTGCGGGTCACGTCCAGGCTGGTGCCGATGCCCACCCCGGCGTCGTACAGCATGTTCAGTCGCTCGCGCGCGACCTCCGCGCGGCCGGACAGGGCGCGCAGCTCGGTGGAGTCGCGCAGCGTCGTGACGCTGCCGGCCGGGCCGCCGCGCAGGTCGGTGGGCCGCTGGTTGATCGCCAGCAGCCGGTCCTTGACCAGGTGCACCTCGTCGGTGGCGACCCGCCCGGAGGCGAGCAGCGCCGCCGTCTCGTCGTCCAGGCCCAGCTCCAGCACCTTGCGCCGTTCGGCGTCCTTGGGCAGGTCCAGCAGGCGGTGCGCCTCGTCGTTGGCGAGCAGCAGCCGGCCGTCGCCGCCGACGATCAGCACACCCTCCCGCACCGCGTGCAGCACCGCGTCGTGGTGCTCGTACATCCGGGTCATCTCGTACGGGCCGAGTCCGTGCGTCTGGCGCAGCAGGCGTCTGCTGACCAGGGCCGTGCCCGCGGTGGCCAGCGCCAGGGCCACCGCGGCCGAGGCGAGCAGCAGCGGCAGTTGCTGGTCGGCCGCCCCGCCCACATGGGCGGTGGTGATGCCGGACGAGACCAGGCCCACCACCTTGCCGGCCGCGTCCTTCACCGGTACCACGACCTGCACGAGCGGGCCTATGGTGCCGTCGACGTGCTCGGTGACCGTGCCCCCGGCCAGCGCCGGGCCGATCGTGCCGACGAACTTCTTTCCGATGCGGTCGGCCTTGGGGTGCGTGTAGCGGATGCCGTCGGTGTTCATCACGACGATGAAGTCCACGCCGGACGCCTTGCGGGCGGCCTCGGCCTTGGGCTGCAGGATCGCCGTCGGATGCCGGGCCTGCAGCGCGGCCGCCGTGCCGGGCGCGTTGGCGAACGTCTCGGCGACGGCGAGGGAACGGTTGCCGGCCTCGACGTCGCTGTCGTGCCGCACCTGGAGCACCTGCGCCACCACGGCCGAGACGATCAGCAGCAGCACGATCACCACCTGCAGGAGGAACACCTGCCCGGCCACGCTGCGCCCGGTCACCGCCGCCCGCAGCATCCCCGGCCGATCGCCGTCCGCGCCCTCGCCGTCCGGCCGCGGTCCTTGCGGTGCGCGCGGTTGCCCGAAAGGACGGGGCGGCCGAGTCGCGGGCCGGCCGGGCAGTCGCACCATGTGCCCATGTCTACACTGCCCGGCGCCGTCAGGCGAGACCGTGAACCCGATGTTGCGGGCCGTCGCCGACCGGGCGGCGCCGGACCGGTCACCGCCGCGCGGGGGGCAGACGGCGCGCGGCGAGCAGCAGCGCCATGTCGTCGGGCCGGTCGGTGGCCTGCCGGGCGCTCTCGGTGAGCCGGTCGGCGACCCCGTCCAGCGACCTCCCGTCCGGCCGTCCGGCGGCGGCGCCGGCCCTGCCGAGCGCCAGCCGCAGCGCCGTGATGCCGTCGTCGATGTCGGCGCCCGGCCGCTCCACCAGGCCGTCCGTGTACAGCGCGAGGATCGCGTCCGGCTCCAGCAGCAGTTCCGTCACCGGGTACCGGGCCTGCGGATCCACGCCGAGCACCACACCGCCGGGGATGTCCAGCAGCCGGGTCCGCCCGTCGGGGGAGCGCAGCAACGGCGGCGGATGGCCCGCCCGGGCGACCCGGGCGCGACCGGTGGCCGGGTCCAGCCGCAGATAGCAGCAGCTGGCGAACTGCCCCGGATCGAGGTCGATCAGCAGCCGGTTCGTCCCGCTCAGCACCTCGTCCGGCGGACGGTCGCCCAGCGCGAACGCGCGGACCGCGCTGCGCAGCTGGCCCATCGTGGCCGCCGCCTGCACCCCGTGCCCCTGCACATCGCCGATGACCAGCGCGAGCCCGTCCCCGGCCTCCACGACGTCGTACCAGTCGCCGCCCACGTCCATGCCCTGCGTACCCGGCAGATACCGCCCCGCGGTCTCCACCCCGGGATGCGCCGACAGCCGGTGCGGCAGCAGGGCCTGCTGCAGACCGCGGGCGAGTGCCGCCTCGCTGTCGTAGCGCTGCGCCCGTTCCATGGCCTGCGCGATCAGCCCGGCGAGCGCGGTCAGCACCGTACATTCGTCCGTGCTGAAGCGGCGTGAGCCCTCGAAGCCGAGGATGCAGGAGCCGACCGGCCGGCCGGAGGCGATCAGCGGCAGGAAGGCGCGGGCGCCCTGGTCGGCGTCGAGCGCGATGCCCGGGTAGGCGGACTCCAGCTGCTGCATCGACTCGAAGAAGAGCGGCCGGCCCGTGGTCAGGGTCTCCACACCCGGCAGGTGCGCGTCCAGACCGACCCCTTCGAACGGGGCCAGGAAGCCCTGTGGGAAGCCGGTCTCCCAGGCCAGGTACAGGTGACGCTCCTGGAGCAGGTAGATGGCCAGGCGGCGGCCGCCGAACGCGGGCAGCAGCTCCTGCATGACCACCGCCGACACCTGCCGGGCGGTCACCGCGTCGGTCAGCGCGATGGCCAGGGCGATCGGCCGGTACACCGGCTCCAGCGAGCGGTCGCTCACCACCGGGTCCGCACAGGCACGTGCGTCAGGTACCGGATCGACCGCCGCGTCCATGCGACTGGCCGGTACGAGGGTGCAGGTCAGCAGGTCGGCGCCGGGGTGCACCGATACGGCGAGCCAGTCGCCCTCCCCGGCCCCGGCACCGTCGGCGCCCGGCCGCCGCACATGGAAGTGCACCGGGTCCGCGGACAGCAGGGCGCCGCGCAGATGGTCGTCGTACGGCGCCCCGGTCAGCCATGGCATGGCCTCCCACAACTCGCGCCCGAGCAGCCCTTCCCGGTCGCCGCCCGCGAGCCGGGCCGCGGCCTGGTTGACATACACGATCAGCCCCAGCCGGTCGAGGCAGAACACACCCTGCGGCAGCAGATCGGCCGCGCCGTCGGCGGCGGCGGGACCGGGGTCGAAGACCAGCCCGCCGACCCTCGCGGGACCGTCGTCCGCGGCCGGCCACAGGTCCAGCAGGCGCGGGGTGCCGTCAGGCGAGCGCAGGGTGAGCGGCGCGCCCGGCGGACGTCCGGCGGCCGTGTCGCGCAGCGCTGCCAGGATCCGGTGCGCGTCGGCCGGGGCCACGGCGTCCGCCAGCGCCGCGTCCGTCCCCGCGAACTCGCCGGGGCGCAGACCGAGGAGGGTGTGCAGCCGGTCGTCCGCGCACACCGAGGACGTCGCCGGATCCCAGCTGAACCGTCCCACGGCGGCTTGCGCGGGAAGGCTCGCCGGTGGCCGCAGGCACAGCGGCTCCCCGTCCCAGACGACCGCGCCCGGGTTCCCGTCGGCGAGCCCGAGCAGTTCGGCGCCGAGCCCCTCGGCCAGCCGGGCGAGCGGCTCCCGGTCCAGCAGCTCGTCCATGGACTCGGCGACCGCCGGCCGCAGCACCGTCAGCACCCCCAGCGGCTCCTCCCCGCCCGGCACCGGTACGTGCACCGACCCGAACGGGAAGGGCAGACCCGCCGCGAACTGCGGATACCTGCGCACCGTCTCTGTGGCGTTCGGCAGCACCACCTGCACGCCCAGCCGGTAGGCGTCGGCGACCGGGAAGGGACGGGCCACGTGCAGCCGCCACCAGGGCTTGAACAGCGGGCCGGGCAGCCCCACGAGCACCGCGAGACGCAGCAGGCCCGGAGTGCTGGAGCGCAGGTACACGCCCGCCACCCGGCCGTCGGCCGCGCCGAGCGCGCCGGTCGAGGCGTCGGCCAGCAGCGCGGCCAGCCGGGCCCGCGCGCGGACCGTCTGCTCGCCGCTCCCAGCCATCGGCCCTACCTCGTCCCGTGCGCCTCAGGGTGGATGACACAGCAAGAATGCGCCAGAGAGAGCATGGATTGCACCTGGGCGGGTGGGGGAGCGGCACGGGTGCGGGGCGGTGGGGGGCCGCCGTCTCACACCAGTGCCTCGTCCCGGTGGCGGGGCCACGCCCCCACTCCTAGTAATGGACGTCAATGGACTGCGTCATGCCGCGCGCCGCACGCGGGGGCGCAGGTGCGTCCGCGCCCTTCTTCTGGAGCCGACATGACCACCCGCTCTTCGTCCCCCCGTCCCGACGACTCCCTGATAACCCCCGCACCGGCCGCCCCTGGAGTCCCGACCCTGGCTCCCCACCTCCCGATGCGGCCCGCCCCGCTCCTCGAGCAGCTCCCCGAGGCCCTCCACCAGGAAGCTCTCCCGTACGGCGATCCGTTGCGCGAACTGGTCCGCGCGGCCGTCGCCGACCGTCCCGTGGAGGACGTCGCCCGGCTCATCACGCTGCTGGAACGCTCGCCCGAGCATGCCCGGACCACCGCGGACGCGTTGCGCGCGGCCGCGGTCGACCGGTCCGTGGAGGACGTCACCCGCCTGGTGACCCTGCTCACCAGGCCGCCCCGCGAGTCCGACAGCGCGGACGAGGCGATCCGCGCCGCCGCCGAGGGCCGGTCCCTGGAGGACGTCACCCGGCTGATGCAGCTGCTGCACCGCACCCCGGTGGAACCCCGCTGCGGGCAGGCGGCCGTGCAGGCGGCGGCCGTCGGCCGGCCCGTCGAGGAACTCGCCGAGCTGATCAGCCGGCTGGCCGCGGAACGGGCCGTGCACCCGAGTGCGCCGCGCGAGCGGGCACCCCGCGAGTCCGCCGACCCCTTGTCGGCGTCCCCCCACCCCGTGTCCGCGCCCCACGATCCCGTGTCCGCGTCCCCCGATCTCCTGACCGCGCCGCACGGCCCCGAGCCCGTCTCCGACGCCCCCGACGGCCCCATGACCTCGTCCGCGGCTCCGGCAGCCGCAGCCGCAGCCGCAGCCGTAACGGCAACCGTGCCCGGCCTGAAGGACCGGCTCACGGGGGACCGGTACGCGGGGGACCGGTACGCAGGGGACCGGCCCGCGGGGGACCGGTACACGAGGGAGCGGGCCGAGGGGGACCGGACCGTGAAGGATCGGTCGGCGAAGGGACGGTCGGCGCAGGACGGGCAGGCGAAGGCCCGGTCGGCGAGGGGCCAGGAGGCCAAGGGCCGGCGGACCCGGAACCGCCCCCAAGGTGACCGGGGTGCCGCCTCCCTGTGGGTCTCCCGAGGGGCGGCGCTGCTGGTGTTCCTGTGCGGGGTGGCCCACTTCCCGCGGTACTGGACCGGACTGGCCCAGGGCGTACTCGGGGCCACGGTCGTCGTCGCGGGACTGTGCATGCTGCTGGCCCTGGCTCTCCCCGCCCGGGCGGCGCCGGCCCGGCTGGTCGCGGCGACGGCGGCTGTCGGTGTCCTGGCGGTGCTCGCCGTGGGGCAGGTGCTCGGCGGCCGGTTCAGCCCGCCTGGCCTGTCGCAGCTGTGGGAGGCGACCGTGGCCCCGCCCTGGCTCGCCGGTACGGCGGCAGCGGCGGCCGCGCTCGCGACCCTGGTGGCACTGGTCGTCAACCTGGCCGCAGGCAACTCCCACCGCGACGGCGGACATTGACCGGGGCCCCGGCCGTACACGCAGACACGTGGAGTCAGGTGGCCCGCGCCCGGGTGGATCCGTCGAGGTCCACCGGGCGCAGCACCAGGTGACCGTCCAGCCGGGCGGCAGCCATGGCGAACGGCAGGGTGTCCGCCTCGAGGCACATCGACACATCCTCGGGGTGGACGCCGCCCCAGCCGAGCCGCACACCCTCGGTGAGCCGCGCGGCGGCGTCCGAGCACCGGGCCCTCGCGAGGTAGGGGCCGGCGTCGGCGTCGGCTGCGCGGACGCGTTCGGCGATGTACTGGGCGCAGGCGAGATCCTCCTCGGCCCGTCCGCCGTCCCCGGTGACGACGAAGGTCACCGTCTCCGGACGGGCCCGCCGCAGCAGCTCGGCGGTCGCCCCGGCCACCACGAAGCTCGCGCACAGCAGCAGCCCGGCGTCCGCCACCGCCAGCGCACCGGCGGTCCCGGCCGTGGTCTTCTGTACGACCGTACGGCCCTGTACGTCGAGCGAGCGGAGCCTGGCGGGGGAGTTGGCCAGGTCGAAGCCGGGCACGGGCGGCCCGTCCTGAAAAGCGAGCCAGCCGGGGTGACGGGCCTTCAGCTCCAGGGCCTCCTCCTGCGTACCGGCGAAGACGATCCGCTCGGCACCGCGCCGGAACGCCAAGGCGGCCACGGTGAACGCACGCATCACATCCACGACCACGGCCACAGCGGGGGCGTTCGGCGCATCGGCCGTACCGGTGAACACAGGCTGCATCGCTCCATGGTGCCGCATGCGGCGGCCGTTCAGGGCTCGGTCGTCCCAGGCGGCAGCGGGCGGCCGGCGCGAAGGCTGCGCAGCGCGAGGAGCAGCACACCGATGTCGTCCAGGTAGACGGGGTCGGGCAGCAGGTCGGTGGGCAGCAGCAGGTACGCGACCGCGCCCCAGAACACCCAGCGCGGGCCCGTCGGCAGCCCCGCCCGCCGCAGCGTGCGCCGGGCGCGCACCAGCCGGAGCAGCAGGGCGACGGCCACGGCGAGCAGGACGGCCGCGACGACGGCGGCGAGCACCAGCAGGGTCGTGGTGGAATCCATCCGGCCTCCTTCTCCGGCGGGAGGGCTGCGACGGTCTCGGCGGACGGGCTACGACGACCGGCCCGTGCCGGCCGTACCCTTCATGCCGGCCGTACCCTTCGTGCCGTCGGTGCCCCTCGAGTCGTCCGTGCCCTTCGTATCGTCCGTGCCCTTCGTATCGTCCGTGCGGTCCGTTTCATGCGCGCGGTCCGGTGAGTCGCCCCCGGGAGAGTCGTCCGGGGCGGCGGGGGCCGGCTGCCGCTGACCCTTCGCGGTGAACTTCAGCCGTTCGAACGTCCGTGTCAACTGCTGCAGTGCGCCGGGCGCCCGGGACGCGGACCGCTGCTGCGGCGGCAGTGCGGGCGCGGGGACGTCACGGTAGGCGGACAGCGCCTCCAGGGCCTGCTCGGCGGCCTGCTGGTACAGGTCCCGCGACTTGGTCATCGCGTCCAGCGCTTCGGCGTACATGGCGACCAGCCGCCGTTCGCGCTCCAGCTCCTCCCGAGGGGTCAACAGGGTCCAGTTGTCCCGCAGGTCCGTCAGCGCTTCCTCGGCACCCTTCGGCAGGGGCCGGGGCAGGGCGACGAAGTGCCGCAGGGCAGTCACGAGTTCGGCCGGCTCCGAACCGTCCAGGAAGACGCTGCGCACGGTGTGGTCCCGGCCGTCGAAATCCGCCGGCGCCGGGTCCGGCGGCAGCAGCACGGCACCGCCGCGCGGCACCTCGACGCCGAGGTCCTTCAGCGCCCAGTTGACGGCGCGCAGCTGGTGCGGGGCGGCCCGGTGCTCCACCACGCGGTGCCTGAGGCCGGGCGGCAGCAGCCGCGCCAGCGGCAGCCGGCCCTGCTCGTCCGGGGTCATCGCCTCGTGCACGACGACGTTGACGCACCAGGCCTCGCGGGCCGCTGCCCGCAGCCGGCGTCGCATCTCCTTGTCGTCCGCGGGCAGCGCGTTGACCTGCCGCAAGCGCACTCCGGTGACGGTGGCGTGGTGGTCCCAGGAACCGTCGTCACCCTCGCTGGAGCCGCCTTCGGGCCAGAACAGGGTGGCCGGTGAGGGCCACGCCTCGTCCCAGGGGCGCTCGGCTTCCGCGACGAGCCGCCACTCGTGCCCTTCCGGCCGGCCGGTGAGCGGTACGAGGGTCAGCCGGGCCCGCACGGTCACCGTGCCCGCGGCTCGCCAGCGTGCCTCGAAGATCCGGTGGGCCGCGTCCTCCGGTGCCGGCGGTTCGGTGAAGTCGTCGATGTCGCCGCTCTCCTGGTGCCGGCGCAGCGTGCGTCGGAGGACGTCCTCGGGAGCGGGACCGGTGTGGCGACCGCGGGCCGCCCAGAGGGTCTGCGGGATGGTGGCGCGGTCGGTGGCGGAGTTCGACATGGGCCAATCTGCTGATGGGGGTGGGTGCGCCTCCCAGTATCACCGCTCTGCGGCGTGACACGTCCACCGGGGCCGGGAGGCGGCGCGTGGCGTCGGGTGCGCGCCCCCGCGCACGGGACGCGCGCCGTCCACTCGGGGTGCGCGCGGAACGCGTCGGGGGGTCACCGTTCACCCGTGGTGGTACCCGCGTACGGCGCCCACAATGGTCCGGCGAACGGGGGCCGCCCGTCCATCCGCTCAGGGGCGGACCCCGTTCTCGTGACACCCGCGCGCGTGACCGGCACTCTCACCGTGCCCCCTCCGCGCGACGACGGCCCACCGACGGGTGACGCGACGATCTCCCAGGGGCCCGTGTGGGGCGCGGCCGCCACGATGATCGACCTCCTCACCTGGGCCCGGTCCCCGCTATGGACGGTCGCGTGCTTCGCCCTCGTCCACGATCACCCCCGCCTCGCCCGGCTCGCCGCGCTCGGCACCGCCCTGCCCACGCTCCGGCCGCTGCTCGGCCCGCTGGTGAGTGACCTGGTGCCACCGGATGCCCTCTTCGCCACGGGCAACCGGCTCCTGGCCCGGCTGTCGGCGCTCACGCTGTGCGCCGCCCAGCACCGGGACGCGCCGCCCGCCCGCCTCCCGGCGGGCTCTCCGGGGCAGGTGTCCGGCGGGCTTGTGGTGACGGGCGCGGCCGACGTCCTGCCGACGTCGGCCGCCGACGCGGCGTGGGGCACTCGTCACCGGCTTCGTCGTGGGCGCCCTCGGCCGGCTCCTGTGGCGCACCCGCCGCTCGGACCGCACGCCACCCGGCACCGCGCTCGCCCCGGCCGCCCTCGGCCTGCTGATCCCGGCCGTGCGGCTCGCGGCGCTCCAGCCCTGGCCGCACGTGCCCGGAGCCGGCGTGCTCCTCGGCGGCGGTCTCGGCCGGACGGCGGCGCTCGCCCTGCTCAGCACGGCACCGGCGGTGGCCGGAGGCCGGGATCTGGCCCGGCGCCGACGGAGACCGCGCGCCCCGGGAGGCCCCAGGCCGGAACCGGGGACCGCTCAGTGCGGGAACGCCCGGGGCGGCCGCTGACGCGGCAGTTCCTCACGGAAGTCGGAGACCACCGAGCTGATCTGGCGCATCAGCACCGTGTCCGCCAGCCGGTCGAGGTAGAGGTTCGTACCCGCCAGCGCGGGCAGGTCGACACAGAAGTACACCGCCATGAGCGGGTTCACGAACAGCTCGCTGCCCCGGGTGCGCTCGGTGAACTGCACATCGCCGAACTCCCCGCGCACCGCTGCCGCGACGGACCCGTGCACGATGCTCGGATGACTTGCGTGGGAACGCTGGGCGTGGGCCACCGCGTCGAGATAGGCGGCACCCTCGGGACTCTCGCGGGGCAGCGAGAACGCCCCCAGGTAGCCGCCCGCGCGGTCCAGAGCGGCCAGGTTCTCCAGCACCAGGGAGTGGTTGACGCCGTGATGGGCGTCCACGCCGAAGCCCAGGCAGGACACCACCCGGTGCGGGACGTCGTCCAGTCCCGCGACGGCCGCCAGGCTGGCCATGTCCTCCTCCGGCGTGCCGAGCCCGTGCTCGTCCCCGCGCATCAGGATGTCGGTCCCGCCGTCCACCAGTACGACCGCGTCCACCCCGCCCAGGTGTTCCAGCAGCGCCCGGTAGGCGGCGCGCAGCGGCTGCACCCCGGTGCGCGGAAAGGCGTACACGGTGTCGGGCAGTTCCCGCGAGCGCAGCCACCGGGCCAGGGCGCGCTCGGGGAAGTAGTCGCCGCGCAGCGGGGTGTCCGGGCGGACGGCGGCGACGTCCTCCGCGACCCAGGTGTCCAGGTCCAGGCCGTACAGGTCGGAGAAGGACAGACTGGCCAGATGGACTTCACTGCCGGCCGAGCGCAGCGCGAGCGCCAGAGGCAGCCCGGCGTAGACGTCGAAGCCGCCGCCCGCACCGGCGACGAGGATCCGGCGCGCCTCGCGCAGGCGGGTGAAGAAAGCGGGCTCACGGAGAGAGAACACCGCAGGACCCTAACAGGGGCGCCCCCGAGGCCTCCTGAGGTTTTCGCAGGCGGGACCGGGGTGCCGCCCCACTTCTCCACAGGGCCGTGCGCCGCGCATCTCCCGTTGTCCACAGGCCCGTACGGAGTGTCGGACCCTCGTGCCAAGATCGGTCGCATGCTCACCCACGCCCTGTTGCCCACCGAAACCCACCGGTCCACGACATACACGCTCTGGGTCACCTCCCAGGACCCGGACGCGGTAAGTGCCGCTGTCGCCCTGCTCGACGAGGTGGCCACGGCCGTGTCGACCGCGTATCCCAAGATGGGGCGTTGCCTGGACCGACTGCAGAGGCGGGCCGCCGGACTGCCGGCCGCCCATCTGCCCTGGTTCTGGGACACGGTGGCACACCGCCTGCTGGGGTATCCCGGACGTGCCGCCGCCAAGGCCTACACCCTGGCCCGCAAGGCGGAGCAGGAGCACGCGCTGCCCGTCGACGCGGGGTGGCGGCGGGCCAACGCGCTGCTGTTCGCCGGGCAGGGCGCCCTCCCGGTCAAGGAACTGAGTGAGCATCAGCGCTGGCTGGCGGCCGAGCTGTCGCCCGCCGAGGCACACGAGGAGTACGGACGCGTGCTCACCGCCTGGGCGGCCTCGCCCGGGGAACTCCCCGCCGATCTGGCCCGCCGGGTCCGGGCGTCCGCGCGGGCCGCCGGCCTCGGCACGGACGAGGACGCCCGCGTCCTGGGCCGCGTCCTCGGCGCCGCACGCGGCAAGGCGGTGCCCGACGCCCTGCTGGAGGCCGCCGCCGGGCCGCTGGCCGACCATCCGCAGGACCGGGCGGTGCAGGGTGCGTTGCTCGACCTGTTCCCCGACTCCCGGAACGACGCGGCGGCCTGGCTACGGCTCCTGCTGCGAGGCGGGATCGTCGACGCGGCGGCGGCCGGACACCTCGATCCGGAGGGCGGCCTGGCCGCCTGGCTCGGCCGGTACACCCGCACGTACGCCCACCACAAGGTGCCCTACGGTGGCGTCGCCCGCCAGCCCATGCCCACCGAACTCTTCGAGATCGTCACCCGGTTCGCGCCCAGACTGCGAGCGGCGGGCACCCCCGTGCGGATCCACGAGGACAAGTACCGCTGGCCGGGCCTGGACGCCGACCTTCTGGACGCCTGCCTCGCCGAGGGCATCGCCGTCGAGGACCCCGGCGACGCCGTGCGGGTGACGTTCTGGGACGACACGTCGCGCCGCGACCTGAAGGCCCTGGCCGCCCACCCCGTGTTCGGCCGGCGCCTGGAAGGCACGGTGCACGAACGCCTGCGCGGCACCGGCACGGCGATCACCCGGCTCCCGCAGAACGCCGGTATCGCCGCCGAGGTGCACACGCGCATCGAGAGCCTGCTCGGCGCGCTGCGCGGCGGCGGACTCGCCGCGGCCGACGAGGCGGTGACCGAGCTGGCCGGGCTCCTCGACCGGCCCACGGCCATCGCCCTGGACGGCATCGAGGAGGCGCTCGACGCCCTGGACCTCACCGGACCGCTCGCCCGTGCCCTGCGCGCCGGACTGCCCGAGGAACTCGGCTGGCCCGCGCTGGAAGCGGCCCTGGCCGGCTTCGACGCCGCCGACACCCTCCGGGTCACCTGCACCTGGCCCGTCCTCACCGTCTTCGGCGCGGACCGTGCCGTGGCCGTCGACCCCTCCGGCACCCGCGCGACCTGCGCCTTCCGGGTGCCGGACGAGGCGATCTCGCACACCGTGCACTACGTCGGCGGGCAGTTCCTCGTCAGCTGGCGGACCGGCGACCGCTCCTCATCCACCGACCAGGCGTTCTGGACCGACCGGCCGCACGAGGTGTTCACCCCGGAGGACCGCTTCGGCCTGCGGCCCTACGGCGGACTGATCCGGGGCGGATTCGGATACCACTTCGAGACCCCGGACCGCGGCGGCCGGTTCGACGGGGAGCGGGTGCTGCGCCCCGGCGGACGCGAGGGCATCGGCGGCCATGACCTGCAGATGAGCGACGGGCGCCGCTTCTTCGGCGCCGCGGTGTTCCACTCCCGCGGCAACTGGACGCCGTACGACCCCCTGACCGGCACCCGAGCGGACGGCCAAGCCCTGCCGGACTTCCACCGAGACCGCGAACTGCCGCCCGGCATGCAGGAGTTCGAGGGCGGCCAGTACCTCGCAGTGCTTCCCGAGGACGCCCCGGCCTCCCCGCTCGGCCAGGACGGACGGCTCGTCGGCTGCCGCGTCCTCAACCGCACACCCCACCAGGGCCCCTCGCCCAGGGACTTCCTGCTGGAGTCGGCCGACGGCCGCAGCGCCCGCTACCGCAGCCGCCGCTTCGGCCGCCACCCCTGGGGCATCCTCGCCCTCCCGCAGAGCGGCGAGGACGCCGTCACCGTCGGCGAGGAGACGATCCGCTGCCACGCCGCCGACGACAACTCGCTGCTGTGGCAGGTCCACGGCTTCGTCCCGGCCGCCGACCGCGACCGCGACCGGCCGCCCACCCTCGGCGAGGAGGCCGGCCCGGTGCCCCCGCCCGCGTACTGGCACTTCCTCACCCCACGCGACGAGCCCTCCTCCAAGACGCTGCGCACGCTCGACGCCGCCACCGTGCGCGCCCTCCTGGACGCCGCCCTCGACACCCCCGGCCCCGACGAGCTGCGCACCGACGAGCTGCGCACCGACGTCACCCGGCTCCTGCCGGGGGTGGGCGACGCCCGTGTACGGGACGGGGTGGCGCGTGCCGCGCGGCTGGCCGCCGACGTGCTGCGCCGCCGCCGGGAACTGTCCCGACGGGTCGGCATCATGCGCGCCGGCCCCGTCGTGGACCTGCCCGTTGACGTCCCCGACAGCACGCTCGTCCCGGCCCTGTCCGGTCTGCTGCCCGTCCTGCGCGCGTACGAGGAGCACACCCCCGAGCGGCACCCCGGCACGCTCACCGCGGTCGCCGCCGACGGCCGCTTCCTGCGCGGCGAGATCGACGACGAGACCCGCGCCCTGGCCCCGCCCGCGCGTCCCGCGGAGTGGCAGGTGCTGCTCGGCGGCATCGACGCGGTCGCCTGGCGGGCTGCCGTCGAGACCACTCCCGCCGACGAACGCACCGCGCTGACCGCCCTGTTGCGGACCTGGAGCCAGCAGCCCTTCGCCGAGCCGGGCGGCACCTGGCGTACCGGCCGGGCACCGGCGGACGACCTGGCCGCCGCACCCCGTGCGGCGGCGGGCCCCGCCCGCGGCGGCCTCTCCCGGTTCCTGCAGCCGGCCGCCGACCCCGCCCCCGCACACGCCGAGGAGGAACAGACCGTCACGATCACCCGGGACGACCGGGCGCGCCTCACCCGCCTGAGGGAGCTGGCCGACCGCAACGGACCGCTCCCGGTGACCCCGGAGGCCGTGGCCGTCTTCTCCTGGCGCACCGGCGCACGGCGACCCGTCGCCACCCTGGCCCTTGCCGGTCTCCCGCACCGCGAACGGCACGAAGACCACACCAGGATGCTGCGCTCCAAGCCCTACAAGGCCAACAAGACCACGGCCGCGGAGTACGACAGCTGCTGGTACCGGCTCGGCGCCGACGGCCGGCGCGCGGTGCTCGCCGCCGGCATCCCCGAGGACCCGGCCGAGCTGTGGACACCGGAGGGCATGAACCGGGCCGCCGAGCGTATGGCGGCGGTCTGGGCGGACCTGCTCGGCACGCGGCCGTATGCCGACGAGGAGCTGGCGGACGCCCTGGAGGCGGATCTCGGCTTGTCCGCCGACTGGGCCCGCGCCCTGTCGGCGGGCCGGCCGCCTACCGATCCCACCGGACAGGTCCTGTCCGGCAGCCGCAGGGGCGGGCTCCTCCTGCACAGCGCAGAGCCGGACGGCACCGCGGGGGAGTGGATACGCCGCGACCGGGCCCCGCACACCGAGATCCTGTCCGTGATCGCCTGGGCCCTGACCGAGCGGCCGGTCGGCGATCCCGTGGCCGAGGGCGCGCGGAAGCTGTACGAGCGGCTACGGGCGTGGTTCGGAGCGCCGGGCACGCTGGTCGAACTGCTGACGCAGCCCGTGCTGGCCGCGGCCGCCGTCGGGGAACCGGCCTTCGGGCCCTATGCGGGCACGGTGGTCGCGTGCCCGCATCCGCTCCTGGAGGGAGTCACGGAAGCCTCCACGGCGAGGGACGACGGCATGTTCGTCGTGGCGGTGCCCTCCGGGGACCTCTTCCTGCGCACGGCAGCGCTCGCCGAACCGGACCGGGTGGCGCGGGCGCTGGACCTGTGCGACCGGCTGGACCTGCCCCGGCTCCGGCAGGAGGTGACGGAGACCCGGGCGCTGCTCGAGGGGCTGGACCGGATGACCGCCCGCGCCGCGTCGACCCCCGTCCCCGCCGGCGGCTACGAGGCCAACCCCGCGCTGAGCGCCCCCGAGCTGGTCGCCGACACGGCACGGAGGCTCGGTGTCGGAACGGACGCCGCCGCCCTCCATCTCCAGCTGCTCGCGCTCGCTCGTCCCACCGACCGCAACGTCCGCCGCTGGAACGGCTGGACCGCCGCCCGGCACAAGGCCGCGCAGGCGGAGCTGGTGGCCGTCGGCGCGGTGGAGACCGGACGGCGGGCCCGTGCCGGGCGCACCGCCTTCGCCCGCGG
Organism: Streptomyces sp. NPDC031379; assembly: GCF_055569615.1. Classification (NCBI taxonomy): domain Bacteria; kingdom Bacillati; phylum Actinomycetota; class Actinomycetes; order Kitasatosporales; family Streptomycetaceae; genus Streptomyces; species Streptomyces sp. NPDC031379. The sequence continues at coordinate 68,970 of NZ_JBVIIT010000029.1, forward strand.
CACGTGGGAGACCCTCGACGCACCCCATCTGCCGGTGGAGGGGGGCAAGTTGAGCACACACCTGGCGGTCAGGGCGGGCAAGAACCTGTACGGCCCCTTCACCCGGCTGCTGCCGCCGGTGCCGTTGCACGAGCTGTTCGCCCGGGCCGCGGGGGCCTGAGCCGGAAGAGGGAGCCGGACCAGAACCGCCGAAGGGGGGCCGGCGCCTCGGCGCCGGCCCCCCTTCAGAGCCACTCGGGTCCGGGACTCACGCCCCGCTCTCGCGCAGCATGTCCTCACGCTCGACGATCTTCACGCGCTCGCGGCCCTGCGGCTCGCCCAGCGCCCGCTCCGCGGCGTCCAGCTTGTACCAGCCCTCCCAGGTGGTGTAGCGGACGTCGCGCTCGGCGAGGAAGGCGTCCACGGCCTCCGGCTCGGGCGAGGCGGGGGTGTGCAGACGGCCGTTCGCGTGGTCGTCCAGCAGGTTGGCCACGGTCTCGTTGGCGTCACCCTTGGTGTGGCCGATCAGACCGACCGGGCCGCGCCGGATCCAGCCGGTGACGTAGGTGGACTGCAGGTGGGCGCCGCCCTCCTCGATCACCCGGCCGCCCTCGTCCGGGACGGTGCCCGAGTCGATGTCCCAGGGCAGCTTGGGCAGCTTCTCGGAGAGGTAGCCGACGGCGCGGTAGACCGCGGTGACGTCCCAGTCCTTGAACTCGCCGGTGCCCTTGACGTTGCCGGTGCCGTCGAGGGCGGTGCGCTCGGTGCGCAGGCCGACGACCTGGCCGTCCTCGCCGAGGATCTCCGTGGGCGACTCGAAGAAGTGCAGGAACAGCTTGTGCGGGCGGTCGCCGACGTCCCGGATCGCCCAGTTCTCCAGGGTCTTGGCGACCATGTCGGCCTGCTTGTTGCCGCGCCGGGTCTCGATCGAGCCTTCGTCGTAGTCGATGTCCTCGGGGTCGACGATGACCTCGATGTTCGGGGAGTGGTCCAGCTCGCGCAGTTCCATCGGGCTGAACTTCGCCTGCGCCGGGCCACGGCGGCCGAAGACGTGGATCTCCAGGGCCTTGTTGGCCTTCAGGCCGTCGTAGACGTTCGGCGGGATCTCGGTCGGCAGCAGCTCGTCGGCGGTCTTGGCGAGGATGCGGGCCACGTCGAGCGCGACGTTGCCGACGCCGAGCACGGCGACCTTCTCGGCCTCGAGCGGCCAGGTGCGCGGCACGTCCGGGTGACCGTCGTACCAGGAGACGAAGTCGGCGGCGCCGTAGGAGCCGGCCAGGTCGATGCCCGGTATGGGCAGCTCGCGGTCGGCCATCGCGCCGGTGGAGAAGATCACCGCGTCGTAGAAGGCGCGCAGGTCGTCCAGGCTGAGGTCCGTCGGGTAGTCGACGTTGCCGAACAGGCGGACCTGCGGCTTGTCCAGCACCTGGTGCAGGGCGGTGATGATGCCCTTGATGCGCGGGTGGTCGGGCGCGACGCCGTACCGGATCAGGCCGAACGGGGCGGGCATCCGCTCGAAGAGGTCGATGGACACACCGGGGTCGGCGGCCACCTCGGACTTGAGCAGGGCGTCGGCGGCGTAGATCCCGGCGGGGCCGGCTCCGACGATGGCTACCCGCAGGGGGCGCGGCATGATCAGGTTCCCTTCGAGCGTGAATGGGCGACTCGACTGGGAAGCCTAAACTAAGGCAGACCTAAGTTAGTACGGGGGTCCGGTCTATGACCTCATAAGGTGATCTTATGCCTTGTCCAGGTCTCTCTTATGAGGGCCCTCCTGTTTCCCCGGTCCTGGGCGCATGCCTCACCCTGTCCGGCGGCTCGGCGTGGCGGTGGCGTGCACCTGGACTCTCCTGTCCACCGCCCCTGGCGGCCGCCGGCCGAGCCCGCCGGCTGTCGATCAGCCGCGAGGTCAGGCGGGCCTGACGATCCGGTGGATCGCCGCTTCCCCGGCGCCGTAGATCGACTCCTCGCGGATCGACGAGCCGGGCCCGGGGGCGTGGACCATCATGCCGTCGCCGACGTACAGGCCCACGTGCCGGTCGTCGTCGAAGAAGAGGACGAGATCACCGGGCTCGAGACCGGCGAGTGTGGCCGGGGCGCCGGCGAGCGCCTGCTGGTGCGCGGCACGCGGCAGTGTGACCCCGGCCGCCTTCCACGCGGCCTGCGTGAGGCTGGAGCAGTCGTAGGAGTCCGGCCCGGTCGCACCCCACACGCACGGCTTCCCGATCTGTGCCCGAGCGAACGCTATGGCCTTGGCGGCACGCAGGGCACGAGGTGACTCGGGGACCGGTGCGGGGAGGGGGAGGGAACCCGTGGCGGTGACGGTCCCGGTGTCCGTCATCGGCATCGTCGCCGCCACCGGCATGGCCTGCGCTGCCGGTGCCGTGGCGGCCGCGGGCGCCGTCACCGACCCGCCGGGTGTCGCCCACCGCGGCTGCTGCCCCTGGCCCGTCGCCTGCTCCGCCCGGGGCGTGGCGGGTTGAGCCGCCACCTGCTGCACGCCGGTGTTCCAGGCGGTCCGCGCCGGGTCGGGCTGATCGGCGCCGTTCGACACGGCCGGTTGGGCGGCGTACCTGGCGAGCAGGTCGCGTGCCATGGCGAGCTTGCGCCGGCTGCCGGCCTTGGGGACGGCGGGGGCAGGGCGGCCGGAAGTGGCGGAGCCGGGCAGTGACCTGGGTGCCTGGACGGACGCCGCCTGCGCGGCGGGCAACGAGGCGACCGGCAGGACGGCCGTCTCGCCGAAGCCTCCCGCGGCCGGCTCCGCCGTACCGGTACCGGGCGCCTCGGCCACCGACCGGAGCCCGTCGAGACCGGGCAGTTCCGGTGCCGGTCCGAGTGTGCCGAGAGCGGCGAACTCAGGAGCCGATGCCCATGCCGACACCGGAGCCGCGAGGCCGAGTGGTCCTTGTGCGCTGAGTCCAGGCAGTCCCGCCGCTGCGGGCATCGCCGCTTCCGGCTCACTTCGGATCCCCGACCCGGCCACTGCCGCCGGCCCGGTCGACTCCGGTGCGTCACCCGGCCGTTCCGAGCCCCACGTGCCGGGCAGTGCCGTGCGGCCGCTGTCCAGGGCCGGGAGGGAGCGACTCGTCGGGTCCGCCGCCGGGCCGGCCGCGGGTTCGGCCACCGCGCGGTCGGTGGCCCGCTCCAGCTCGGGACGCCGTCCGGTCGGGCCGGTTTCCAGAGCCGCCCGCTCGCCTCCAGGGAGGGCGAGGGGTTCCCGCTCGCCTCCAGGAAGGGCGAGGGCCCCTCTCTCGCCGCCAGGGAAGCGGCTCTCCGGCCGGTCCTGGGCGCGTGCCGGTGCAGTCGGACGGTCGGGCAGCCGGTCGGCGGGCAGGGCGGCGGGGACGGTCGGGCCGAGTTTGGCGCGTGCCACGTCGAACCACTGCCGGGTCACCTCGTCGAGCCCGGGATCCGGTTGCCTGCCGCGCCGCTTGGCCAGAGGGACGCCCCGTGAACGCGTCCGGGCCGCCATGGCCCGCGTCGCGTTGAAATTCCCGGTCGCGTTCTCGGCCTGGTCGTAGAGGGAACTGATCCGCTGCCGTACCTCGTCGCGGCTCTCCGGCGCCATGGAAGACGTGCTCCTTCCTTGCCCCGCGGGGCAGTTGGGCCGTCTCGTCCGATCGGCGAGCATCCGGCGCCGGACCACACGGCGGCTCGCCGGGTCTGAGCCGGGCGGCCTCGCGTCAACCTAGCCAACGTGTGTACCTCGTGTGAAGGTTGAGGTGTGAAATGTCCGATACGTATTTGTGATGTTCGTGATGACGTTCGACGGGGAAAGAATGAGGCTCACGTCCTCCTGTGAGTTCCCGGTGAATTCGCGATCCGGTTGAACACGGTGGCACTGTCCTCCGTATGGGGCGGGGGAACTCCATGCCCGACCGGCAATGACATACAGGGGACGACCTTGGTACGGAACAGGCGCAGACGCCCGACCGGCGCACGACGCGCGACCTTCGCAGCGGTCGCCCTGATGCTGGGCGGAGGCGGGCTCGTCGCGGCGAACGTCTACGCCTCGGCCTCCGAGGGCTGGGGCGACGACTCCGGCACGAACGCCCAGGGACAGGTGCTGTCCGCGGGCATGGCGACGATCGACTGCCCCGACATCGGCAGCCGGCTGACGGCCGTTCCGCAGGAGGCCCGAGCGGACGTCGACCGTGAACTCGCCGGGCTCGACCAGCAGACGGCGGCGGCGTACCAGCAACTCCAGGCCGCGGGACGGGCCGGCGGCCAGGACACCGACTCCGTCGACGACGCGATCATGAACCCGCTCAAGGAGAAGCGGGCGGAGACCATCGGCCGTATCGCCGACGCCGTCGACCGGGTGGGGGAGCGCCCCGAAGGCCTCGACGACCTGGCCGAATGCAGCCTGCGCCCCGGCGCCGACAGCGGCGCTCAGGACACGGCCAGTCCGGGCGGCGGAGCCCAGCAGGGCGGCGAGGGCCAGGGTGGCCAGAGCCAGGCGCCGGCCGGCGCGGGCCAGGCCGGCAACGGGCCCGTCGTCTCCGACTACACGGACATCACCTCCGTACAGCCCGACGTGCCGAACCCGCCGCAGCAGGACGGCGCCTCGCGCGGCTCCTTCACCTCCGACTGCGGTGTCAACGCAGGCGGCCTGTTCAACTCGGACAACGTCATCGTCGCTCCCGGAGTCTCCAACGGCGCCCACCACTTCCACGACTACATCGGCAACCAGAGCAACACCGCCTTCGCCAGCGACGAGGACCTGGCGAACGCCGACACGAGCTGTGTGGACCAGGGTGACAAGTCCACCTACTACTGGCCGGTGGTGCGCCTGCAGAACGGCACCCAGGAACGGGACGCCGGAGCCCCGGGCGGCGGTACGGAGGGCAACGCGGGCCAGATCGTCACGCCGAAGCAGGTGACGCTGACGTTCGTGGGCAACCCGCGCGAGAAGGTCACCGCCATGCCCCGTCTGCTGCGCATCATCACCGGCGACGCCAAGGCCTTCGTCAACGGTCCCGGCAACGCCAACGCGTCCTGGAGCTGCACCGGGTTCGAGGACCGGCAGCTGAAGGACAAGTACCCGCTGTGTCCGCAGGGCAGCGACGTCGTTCGTACCTTCCGGTTCCAGAGTTGCTGGGACGGCCGCAACATCGACAGCGCCAACCACCGCACCCACGTGGCCTTCGCCACCGCCGACGGTTCGTGCCCGGCGGGCTTCCGTCCCATTCCGCAGCTCGTGCAGCGCATCGTCTACGACATCGACGCGCCGAGCCTGCGGGACGGCGGCCGTAGCGTCCCGCTGTTCGCGGTGGACTCCTTCCCGGAGCAGCTGCACAAGCCGGTGACCGACCACGGCGACTTCATCAACGTCTTCTCCGAGGACCTGATGCGCGAGATGGTCGACTGCATCAACTCCGACCGCAACTGCGGCCCCGACGGCAACGGCGGCGGCGACAACGGCGGCGACAACGGCGGCAACGGCGGCGGCAGCGACGACAACGTCGGCGACAACGGCGACAACGGCGACAACGGCGACAACGGCGGCAACGGCGGCAACGGCGGCGACAACGGCGGCAACGGCGGTGACAACGGCGGCGGCAGCGACGACAACGGCGGCGGTGCGACCGCGACGCCGACGGAGAGTTCCGGTGCCGGTGCGCCGGAGGCCCCGGGCGACGCCGGTACGACCGAACCCGGCGGCGGCGACACCGCCGCCCCCGCGCCGTCGGCCTCCAGCCCCGGCGACGCACCGAGGACCGACCCGACGACCGAGCCGGCCCGCACGACCAAGCGCGACGCGGGCGACAAGGCCGAGCCGGTCAAGTCCGCCAAGCCCGGCTCCACACCGGCCCGTTCGGCAGCACCGGCCCAGCCGGCGACGTCCGCACCCGCCGCGTCCACGTCGGCCCCGGCTGCCGCCGGCGGAAACCCCCCGCCGGCTGCCGCGCAGACGGAACCCCAGGCGCAGCAGGGCGGACTCGCCGAAACGGGCGCCCACCTCTGGCCCGCGGCCATCGGCATGCTGCTCGCCCTGTCGGGCCTGCTCATGCTGCTCCGGGCCAAGCGTCTTCGCTACTGACCAGCACCCGACACCGGCGCACCACGCGGGGGGGGGGGGGCGCGGGGGGGGGGGGGGGGGGGTGTTTGGGGGGGGGGGGGGGGGGGGGGGGGGGGGGGTGGGGGGGGTGGCCGGGCCAGGGAGAGAGTTGGGCCTCACGAGAGGGGGCG
>NZ_JBVIIT010000029.1:75148-90782 GCF_055569615.1 Streptomyces sp. NPDC031379
GTCCCCCCCCCCACCCCCCCCTTCCCCCCCCCCCCCCCCCCCCCCACCCCCCCCCCCCCCCCCCCCCCCCCCCCCCCCGGCCCCCCCCCCCCCGCGTCGTTCGCGGGACCTGACCGGGATGGCGGCGCCGGGATTCCCGGGGTCTTCCTCCCCGAACCCTTGTGGGAGCGCTCCCAGCGGGCTCAGGATGTCCGCATGTCCTCCCTCCGGCCGAGCCCCGCCATCCGGCTCCACCGCCCCGCCGACCGTGATGCCGTGGCCGACGTCTGCGTCCGCACCGCGCACAACGGAGGTGACTCCCGGGCGATCTATCGCGACCTGCGCCTGATGCCGTCGCTCTTCGCCGAGCCGTACTGTCACTTCGACCCGGACCTCGCCTTCGTGCTGGACGACGGCACGGGCCGGGCGGTGGGGTACGTCGTCGGCACCGCGGACACCGAACGGTTCGTCGAGGACTTCCGGCAGACCTGGATCCCCCGGCTGGCCGGCCGATACCCGGAGCCGGCCGGGCCGCCCCGCACGCCCACGGAGGAGATGATCCGCCTTCTGCACCACCCGGAGCGGATGCTCGTACCCGAACTCGCCGCCTACCCCGCCCATCTGCACATCGACCTGCTGCCACCCTGGCAGGGGCGGGGGTACGGGCGCCGGTTGCTGCACACTTTCCTGAACGCCCTGCACGGACAGGGCGTTCAGGCGGTCCACCTCGGCATGGTCACCGTCAACACGGCCGCCCGCGCCTTCTACGACCGGCTCGGCTTCCACGAGATCCCGGTCGCGGGCGCCGGCCCCCTGACGTACCTGGGCCGGGCCACGGCCCTGGAGTGAGCGAGGCGCGGCCAGGGCTCCTCAGGCGAGCCTGAGGGTCTGCTTGGCGAGGTCGTACGCGGGCCGCATCGCCTCGTGCTCCTCGCTGTCCATGCCGCCGAGGTGCAGGACGACCGGCCCGTCGGGAGTGCTGACCGCGAAGGCGCTCTCCTTCTTGGTCTCGTCCAGGAGCTTGCTCGTGTAGAGGTACTCCACCTCCACGCCGGACAGCCCGCCGCCGGTCTTGAAGGAGTGGTACTTCGCCTTGCTGACGTTGTCCTCGGCGGCGACGAACTCCCGCAGCACACTGCCCGCGTCGCCGTCGCCCGCCTTGCCGGTCCACACGCGCAGGAAGCCGATGTTGCCGGCCGGCTTGGCGTCGATCTCGCAGGCGGCGGTGACCGGTCCCTGGCGGAGAAAGGCCTCCGCGAGCGCCCCGCCGAGGTCGTCGTCGGAGCCCTTCGTCCGCTTCGACAGCTCCGCCTCCGCGTCGATCGACTTGGCCTTCCAGTCCTTGGCGATCTCGAAGCTCACGGGCAGCTCGCAGGCGGAGCCGGCCGCGCCGATCGTGCCACCGCTCGCGGTCGTCTTCGCCGGTGCCGACGCGCTGGACGCGCTCGGGCGCCCCTTGTCGTCCGATCCGCCGGACTCGCCGCACCCGCTGAGCGCCGCCGCCAGAAGCGTCGTCCCCACGGCGATGCCCGCCGCTGTGCTGCTCCGCACGATCCCCACCTCGACCTGCACTTTCGTCTCCCCGATGGTCCGGCCGGACACTGTAGCGGAGGGGGCTGACAACGGCCCGCCGAAATAGGGGCCGAGGCCGTCGCTGACAGCGAGTCGACATTACCCAACCGTGACCCCCCGTGGGCTACCGCCGGTAACTTACTTGTAAGTAAGGTCCCTGCCGGTCGCTTCGGAGCCCCCTGCCCCACCCCGCCGCCCAGGAGGTCCCCCATGCCCGTGCGTACTCGTCTGCCCGCTCTCGCGATCGCCGTCGCCGCCTGCCTCGGCGCGCAGGCGGCTGCCGCGCTCCCCGCCGGAGCCTCGGACACGGTGGTGTCCCGCGGCGTCACCATCCCCGCCTTCTACACCCCTCCCACCACGCTGCCCGTCGCCGACGGCGCCCTGATCCGCAGCGAGCGCCTGCCGCTGGCGCTGAGCCTGCCGGGCCTCGACGGCCCCCTGCCCGGCCGGGCCACCCGGCTGATGTACAAGTCGACCGACTCCACCGGGCAGCCGGTGGCGGTGACCGGCGCCTATCTCGAGCCGACCACCTCCTGGCGGCACGGCGGACCGCGCCCCCTGGTAGCGGTGGCCCCCGGCACCATGGGACAGGGTGACCAGTGCGCAGCCTCTCTCGGCCTGGAACACCCCCTGACGCTCAACGGCCGTACCGTGTCCGTCGGTTACGAGGACCTGGCGATCTACCGGTTGCTCTCCGCGGGAGTGGCCGTCGTCGTCACCGACTACGCCGGACTCGGCGCGACGGACCGGCTCCACACCTACGTCAACCGTCTCGACGGCGGCCACGCGGTGCTGGACGCGGTCCGCGCGGCACGGAACCTGCAGAGCGCGTCGGTGACCGCGGCCTCGCCCGTCGGACTCTACGGCTACAGCCAGGGCGGCGGTGCGACCGCGGCCGCCGCCGAACTCCAGCCGTCCTACGCCCCCGACATCACGCTGGCCGGCACCTACTCCGGTGCGCCGCCCGCCGATCTGACCGAGGTGACCAAGGCGATCGACGGCAGTGATCTGGCCGGCGCCCTAGGCTGGGCCGTCAACGGCTTCCTGCAGTCCGACCCGGCGCTGAAACCGGTCGCCGACCGGCACCTGAACACGGCGGGCGAGGCGGCGCTGGCCGACCTGTCCACGATGTGCGTCGGCGACGCGATCCTCTCCTACAACTCCGCGCACAGCACGGCCTGGACGACCGACGGTTCCACCATCAGCGACGTCATCGAAGCCGAGCCCGCCCTGCGGGACTTCCTCGGGCGGCAGCGCATCGGGGCGGGGAAGCCGGCCGGCCCGGTACGCGTGGCGACCGGGATCAACGACGACCTCGTCCCGCACGCCCAGGCCCGCCGGCTGGCCGTCGACTGGTGCCGCAAGGGCGCGCAGGTCACCTATGTGCCGGTCGCCGTACCGCAGTTGGGCCGGGCACTGCTGAACCACTTCGCGCCGCTGCTCACCGACCAGGGTGACGCCATCGGCTGGCTCACCGACCGGCTCGAGGGCAGGCCGGCCGGGTCCACCTGCCGGACCCTGCCCCTCCAGCCCTGACCGGCCTCACCCCGCGTCGCGCCGGCAGTGCAGGAACAGGTGCGGCTCGGGCACGGCGTCGGGGTGGGCCGGCGCGAACACGGCGTGCTCCTCGGCCAGCACCGACAGGCCCGCCCCGGCCACCAGCTCCCTGAACGCCCCGGCGGTGAAGCTCGTCACCCGCACCGGCTGCCCCATGAACAGCCCCTCGACGTCCTCCACGTCGAGGGGCACGGTGGCCAGCGCGACCAGCCCGCCCGGCCGTACCGCACGCGCCAGCCCCGCCACGACGTCGGCCTGCTCGGCGCGGGTCATCTGCAGCAGCGAGAAGTACCCGCACACCGCGTCGAACGAGGCTTCTTCCAGCGGTAGTCCGCGGATGTCGGCGAGCCGGAACTCGGCTTCGGGCACCTGCCGGCCGGCCAGCTCCACCATGACCGGCGAGACATCGACGCCCAGCACCCGGTGCCCGGCCTCGGTGAGGGTCTGTGCGGTCGGCCGTCCCGTCCCGCTGCCCACGTCCAGCACTCTGCTGCCGGGCGCCAGCCGCCCCAGCAGCCACCGCAGTGACGCCCGGTGCGGCTCGGACGTGGCGAACGCCTTCTCGTAGGCGAGCCCCAGCGCGTCGAACACCACAGCGGCCGGTGCCCGCCGATCGTCCTCGGTCACCACGTCTCCCCTCGTCACCGTGTGCGGCTGCCGGGCAACGTCCTACCCCGGGCCGGTGCCCGCGACGCCCCCGCCGTGCCCCTCGTTTGCGAGCGGCGGCAGGCGCACGGCAGGGTGCGGAGCGTGCCTACCTTGCTGATCGTCCATCACACCCCGTCGCCCAACTGCCAGACCCTGTTCGAGGCCGTCGTGTCCGGGGCCACCACACCGGAGATCGAGGGCGTCCGTGTCGTCCGGCGCGCGGCCCTGTCCGCCACCGCCTCCGACGTCCTCGAAGCCGACGGCTACCTGCTCGGCACCCCGGCGAACCTGGGCTACATGTCCGGTGCGCTGAAGCACTTCTTCGACCAGATCTACTATCCCTGCCTGGACGAGACCCGGGGCCGCCCCTTCGGCTACTACGTCCACGGCGGCAACGACGTCACGGGCGCCGTCCGCGCCATCGAGGCCGTCACCACCGGCCTCGGCTGGCGCCGCGCGGCCGAGCCGGTCACGGTCACCGGCGAGCCCGGCAAGCCCGGCACACAGGCCTGCTGGGAACTCGGCGCCACGGTCGCGGCGGGGCTGATGACCGATGGATGAGGACCGGGTCGCCGGGCGAGCGGCCACCGAGTGATCTTCGGCCTGCCGGACGCCGTGATCCGCTTGCCCGGGCGCGGGGACCATGTGCCGATGCCGGGTGGCCTCGGCCGGGTGAGCCGCACCGCGCGCGTCGCCGCGTGATCAGGGGCTTGGACCGCCGTCGTCACGTTCGCCCCCACGCAGCCCCTTCTCCGCCGCCCCCCGTATGGGCGGGGCGGCGCACGCGGTCAGAGGGGCCGATCATGCAGAAGCCATATGCCTCCGGCGTCCGGGTTCGGCGGGCGGCGTCGGACCGGCGGACCTCCTCTCCCTGGATGGATGAAGGTGCGGGCCTGGTTGCCCTGGCCGACCATGGGACAGGGACGGCGTCCCGCCGGTGTGGCGGTACCCCGTCCTGTGTCGTCGTACGTCGTCGAGCCCAGGGAGCGCCGGATGCGAGCGGACGGCCACGCGCCCGGACGGCCCACGCCGGACGGTCAGGACAGCAGCGAACTGCTGCGCCGGTGCGCGCGGGACGTGGCGGACGTCGCCGAGGGCATCCGCGCGGTGTCCGAGCGCACGAGCACCGCGCTGTTCGCACCACCCCTGACCTCCTCCGCGCGCCGCCGGCCCCGGACCGGCCTCGCCGTCCAGTGGGCATTGCTGCGGGCCCTGACGAACAGACAGGGCCTCGGCGGCTCGGCGATCACGGCACCGAAGGGCATGGGCCTCGTCCTCGGCGCCGCCGGTGAGGTGCTCGGCCGGGAGAACCTGGCCGCACTGGTGGCCGTCACCTCCCTGCGCCTCAGGATCGCCGCCGTCCTCGTCGACCACCCCGAGTTCGTACGCGATCCGGGCATGCGCAGGCTGCTGGCGGCCGTCACCGCCGACAAGGACCTGGAAGCCGTACGGGCTCTGCGCGCGTTGTTCCGGGACCGGGGAGCGCAGCGCGCCCTGTCCGGGCTGGCGCCGCTGATGGCCGAACTCCTCGCCGTCCGCGCCCTGCTGGACGAGGACCCGCAGAACGACGAGACCGGCTGGGCGCTCGCCACCGGCCGGGCACCGTCCGCCGACCCGCTGCACGGCATCGGCGCCGACCGCCTCGCGGGCCTGGACAAGGGCGAGGGCGCCGCCGAGGCCGTCGACCTCACCGACCAGGAGAAGCAGGTCATCGCCACCGAGGGTTGCCTCCTCGGGTTCCTGCGCAACATCGAGGTGCTCTCCACCGACGGGCGGATCCTCGTGCAGAACGTGCGCGGCCCCGACGGCGTCGTCCGCTATGTCGTGCAGGCCCCCGGCATGGCCCCGGGGCGCCCCCGCAACGACTCCCCGCAGGACTTCGTCGGTGCATGGCGCAACCTGTTCCTGTCCGACTCGCCCTACACCCGCGCGATCCTGCGCGCCCTGGAGGACTACGGCATCCCGCGCGGCGCCGACCTCGCGCTGATCGGGCACAGCGAGGGCGGGATCGCGGTGATGAACCTCGCCCAGGACGAGGAGTTCAGCCGCACCTACCGGGTCACGCACGTCGTCGCCGTCGGCTCCCCGGTCGACCACAAGAAGCCCGCCGACCCGCGCACCTGGGTCGCCACCATCACCAACCAGCACGACATCGTGCCCGTCCTCGACGGCCGCGGCGCGGGCTCGGCGTTCGACCCGCACCCCCGCTGGTACAAGGTCGAATACACCGGGCCCTCCCACGAGTTCCCGCTGTGCCACACCCTCCATGAGTACATCGAGCACCTGCGCACGGTCGTCCCCGACGCCCGCGAGGACGCCGACGAGACGCTCACCCCCTACCGGGGTCCCGTCGTGCGCACCCAGGCCTACCAGCTCAAGGACCGCGCCAACCCGCCCGAGGGCTACCCCTTCCTCACCCTGCCCACCGCCTCCGTGCCCACCACGGCGGGCCCCGTCGACGTACCGGTGCGCTACTACGACTCCTCCGCCGCCCACCTGTGCTTCCCCGTCGACGCGGGCGCCGCCAGGGGCCTGCTGCCCGACGCCACCTGGACGACCCCGAGCCGGCTGGGCCGACGGGCCCTCGCGGTGCTGTCGCTGTACGAGCACCGCTGCACCACGATCGGCCCGTACACCGAGATCGCCCTGTCCGTCCTGGTGGACGACCTGTGGCGGCCGCGCCCCTACGACGTCGCCGCCGACCTGCTGCGCCGCGTGGACCTGCGCCGCACCGGCCGGTACGTCGTCTCCCTCGCCGTCACCAGCGAGGAGGCCCGGGTGGCCGCCCAGGAGATCTGGGGCCAGCCCGCGATGCGGATGACCGCCGAGGCCGACCTGATGGGCCGCGAGATCACCGCCCGCTCCCCGGACCTCGGGCTCACCGTCGAGGGCCGCCTCGGACCGGGCGTCCGCTGCCCCGAGGCCGACTGGATCCTCTACGGCCGCCGCGGCAGGAGCACCGTACGCACGCTGGTCCGGACCCACGGCCGGCTGCGGCTGCACCCCGGCACCGGAATCCGGCTGCGGCTGGACACCGCGGCGGCCGAACCCCTCGCCGGGCAGCTGCGCCGGCTCGGCATCGACGCGGCCCGGCCCCTGTTCGTCCTGGCCTGCCCCCAGTTCATGGTCCACCGCAGCGCCGGTGCCGTCCTGCCCCGCTGAACCTCCGCACCAGCCCTGCCGATTGAGAGCCGCCATGGTGACAGAGTCCCCCCGAGCGACCGCGGCCGTGGCCGACGAACTCCTCGCGCACGTCGACAGCCTGCGCGCCGACGCCGGCCTCATGGACGGCTACGCCCGCCGGCTGCTCGTCACCGCGGCCACGCTGAGCGGGTGCCCGGCGGCACCCGAGTGGGGCCGCCCCCTCCTGGAGCGGCAGGCCGCGGCCTGCACCACGGCGGCGGAACAACTCCGCGCCGCCGCCACGGCGTTGCTCACCCACGCACAAGGCGCGGACTGAGCCCCGAACGGGTGCGGGCGTCGCCGCTGCGCGGACCCTCGGGGAAGGAGGCGGCGGGCGCGAGCAGGCGGGGTGCGAGCAGGGGGGGGCATCCTGCCGTCCGCCCGCGGACACCGCACGCCGGACAGGCATGCGGGTCCACGTGCCGGTGCGCCGCGGCAGCCGCCGTGCCCCCGACGCCCTGCGGCTCCCGCTGCCCACCGGCGCCCCGGCGATCCTGATCGGACACGCGAGTGCCCGGCGGGTGTTCCCCGGTGGCCGCGCCGAGCAGCCGGCGGGGTGGGCGAGCACACCAAGCAGCCGGCGGGCTGGGTGGCCGTGTCGAGCAGCCGGCGGGTTGGGCGACCGCAGCAAGCAGCCGGCGGGTTGGGCCGCCGTGCCCGCGCGCCGCCCCCGCGTCCATGTCCACCTGGGCCCCGCGCTCCGTCTCGACACCCCGGGACGGCCGCTGGACGAGCTGGAGACCGCCCTCGCCCAGGCCTGGACCCACGCGGTACGCGCACTGGACGGAGGCCCCGGCGAGGCGGGCCCCGTCCCGGCCGACCGTCACCGACGAGGCGGCGGCAGAGCGGGGGCCGGGGGCGGCTTCCGTGTCCGGGCGTTCTGGCGTCCGGGTGATAACGGGCCGCGTTGTGGACCGAACGAGTTGCCGCGGCCGTGAGCAGCCGCTCGCGGCCCGGATAATCCGCCTCATGCAGCAGGCCGACGCGCACGCCCCGGTACGGCGCTCCCCGGTGGCCGTCACCGGACTGGGCCTGGTCACGCCGGCCGGCATCGGCCGGGACGCGGCCTGGGCCGGCCTGTGCGCCGGACGGTCCACCGCGACCGCCGACCCCACCCTGGACGGACTGCCCGTCGCCTTTTCCTGCCAGGTGCCCGGCCTCGACGCCGCCGGACTGCTCGGGCACCGGCTCGCCCGCCGACTCGACCGGTTCACCACCTTCGCGCTGCTCGCCGCCCGCGAGGCCGTCGCCGACGCCGGGCTCGCCCCGGACGGCTGGGACGGCGCCCGCATCGGCGTGGTGATGGGCGTCGGCACCGGCTCCATGCAGGGCTGGCAGGCCGAGTTCGACCGGCTCGCCGACCACGTTCCCGACCGGGTCTCACCGCTGGCCCTGCCGCGCAGCGTGCCCAACATGGCCGCCGCCGAGATCGCCCTCGACCTCGGTGCGCACGGCCCCAACATGGCCGTCAGCACCGCCTGCGCCTCCGGCACCAGCGCGCTCGGCCTCGCGCGGGACTGGCTGCTGTCCGGCCACTGCGACCTCGTCCTCGCCGGCGGCAGCGAGTCGGCCCGGCTGCGGATGACCGCCGCCTGCTTCGCGCAGATGCGCGCCCTGTCCCGCCGGGCCGACAGCCCGGAAGCCGCCTCCCGTCCGTTCGACCGGGACCGTGACGGCTTCGTCCTGGGCGAGGGGGCCGGCGTCCTCGTCCTGGAACGCACCGAGGACGCCCGCTCCCGCGGGGCACGGCCCGAAGCCCTGCTCGCCGGGTTCGGTGCCTCCTGCGACGCCCACCACTTCACCGCCCCGCACCCCGACGGGGACGGCGCCGCCCGTGCCATCCGCGGCGCCCTCACCGACGCCGGGCTGGCTCCCGAGGACATCGACCACGTCAACGCGCACGGCACCGCCACCCCGCAGGGCGACGCCGCCGAGCACAACGCGCTGCACCAGGTCTTCCGCCGGCCGCCGCCCGTCACCGCCGTCAAGGGCACCATCGGCCACGCCATCGGCGGAGCCGGCGCCATCGAGGCGGCCTGCACCGTGCTCACCCTGCGCCACCAGCTGATCCCGCCCACGGCCAACCTGGACACGCTCGACCCGGCGATGGACCTGGACGTCGTCGCCAAGGTGCCCCGGCCACAGCGCATAAGAGCCGCCGTCAGCAGTTCCTTCGGCTTCGGCGGCCAGAACGCCGTACTCGCCTTCACCGCCGTCGACTGACACACCCCCGCCCCGGCCGACAGGGCTCCCTATGCGGCATTTCGTGACATGTGTCCGAGTGGGGCGCCCGGTACGGCCCGGCGGGAGACTACCGACGTTGGTGATACCCCCCACGACCGGGCGCGGGCGAAACTGATCAGGCTTCAGACACGCATGGCGTCGTCAGCCGCGCCGGGACCGACCGACTCTCCCGGCTGTCCCCAGCAGCACTCCATCCGAAGGACTTCACTTGACGGTCGGAAGCTCATTCCTGGAGGAGACGGAAGGTGCCGTCGCGCACCTTCGCCGACGGCACGAGCCGCAGGGCCCGCCTGTGAACGGGAACCGGGCGGAAGGGCCGGGGTGCCATGCGGCGGCTTGAGGTGGCACTGATCGGCGCGGGACTGATAGCACGTCTGCACCTGGAGGCCTGGATCGCGGCCGGGGCGACTGTGCGCGTCCACTCCGACGACGGCCGCGCCGCGGACCTGGCCCGCGAGTTCGACGCCCGGGCTGCCGCCTCCCTCGACGAGGCGCTGGACGGCGTGCGGGCCGTGGACATCTGCACTCCGACGGACAGTCACCGCGACATCGCCCTGACCGCCATCGCCGCGGGCGTGGGGGTGGTGTGCGAGAAGCCGTTGGCGGCCGGCGCCGCGGAGGCCGAAGAGATCGTCACCGCCGCGGCGCGGGCCGGCGTGCCGCTGTATCCGGCGCACATGGTGCGCTACACCCCCGAGTTCGCCCGGCTCCACGAGCTGGTGGCGGCGGGCCGCCTGGGCGCCGGCGCGGTCGCCCGGTTCACCGTGGCCGGGCACCACCCACGGCCCTGGACCGGCCACGCGTCCGCGCGCTCGGGCGGGATCCTGACCGACCAGATGCTGCACGGCGTCGACATCGCCTACTGGCTCTTCGGGGACGTGGTGCGGGTGCACGCCCACTACCAGGGGGAGATCGCCGCACCGGCCCCCCAGGGAGCCGTCGCGACCGGAACCGCCGTGCTCACCCACGCCAGTGGCGCGCTCAGCCAGATCGTGAGCCGGTGGACGGCGACACCCCGACCACCCGCGCGCGTCACGTATCACGTCTCGGGCACGGGCGGGACGGTGCTCCACGACTCCGAGTGGCCCAAGGAGATCCAGGTGGCCGGTGATCCGGCGGGGCACGTCGGACACTTCGGGGAATCGCCCTTCGCCGCCGAGATCCGCGAGTTCGCCGAGGCCTTCAGAGGCGGTCCCGAGCCACGGGTGGGGCCCCGGGACGCGCTGGCCGCCGTCCGCATCACCGAAGCCGCCGCGGAGTCCGCGTGGACGGGGCGTGCCGTGGAACTGCCCGTCGAGAGGGTCGCCGTATGAGGGTCGCCGTACTGTCCTTCGTCCACGAGCGCGCCGCGACCTACGTCCGGCTGCTGCGCGACATGCCGGGCGTCGACCTCGTCACCGCGGACCCCGACGGTCCACCGGACGATCCGGACCGGGGCCGGGCCATGGCCCGACGGCTCGGCGCGGCGTACGCCGGCAGCTGGGACGAGGTGTTCGCGCTCCGCCCCGAGGCCGTGGTCGTCACCAGCGAGGTGGCCCGCCGAAGGGAACTGGCCGAGCGGGCGGCCGAGGCCGGGGCACAGGTGCTGTGTGAGCATCCGCTGGCAGCCAAGGAGGCGGACGCGCAGGCCATGGTGGCCGCCTGCACGGACGCGGGGGTGCGGCTGACCCCCGCCTCACCGGCCGGCTTCAGCCCGGCGTTCACCGCCGTGCGCCGGGCGGTCGCCGAAGAAGCCATCGGCAAACTGACGACCATCCACGGGGCGTACAACGGCCCCGGCCCGTCGCCGACTTGTGAACCGGCGGACGGCGGAGCGCTCGCCGTCAACGCGGCACTCCTGCTCGACATGGTGGACGCGGTGCTCGACGGGGAGCCGGCACGGCAGGTGTACGCACAGGCGAACAGCATTCTCAGCGGTCGGCCGGGCATCGAGAGCGCGGCACTCCTCACCGTGCGGTACGCGAGCGGGACGGTCGCGGCCCTCGACTGCAGCTGGGGCCCGCCGGCGAGTCGGCCGGCGGCAGCCGGGCCGACCATGACCTTCGTCGGCGACCGGGCGAGCGTGGAGTTCGACGCACGTCCACGGCTGCTCGGCGGATTCGACTCGGCCACGGCCGGTGAACGGTGGGAGCCGCGCGGAACGGACCTTTACGCGGTCATGCTCGGCGAGTTCGTCGCCGCGGTCGGCAAGGGACACGGAGCCGGCCCGGACGGCGCGGCGGGAGTGCGCACGCTGCGGATCATCCAGGCGGCCTACGAATCGGTGCACACCGGCCGCCCCGTCGATCTGGGGTAAGTTGGCGGCTCATGCACCCTTTCACCCCTACTGCGGCAGGGAGTCACGCATGACCAGAATCGGGATCATTCTCGGCACCACCCGTCCCGGCCGCGTCGGACCCCAGGTCGCGCAGTGGATCGAGAAGACGGCCGGCACCCTCGAGGGCGCGCAACTCGAACTGGTCGACCTCGCCGACTACGACCTCCCCCTGTACGACGAACCTCGATCCCCGCGGATGGGCGCGTACGAGCATGCGCACACCCGTGCCTGGAGCGCCAAAGTCGCCGCGTGCGACGGGTTCGTCTTCGTCACCCCCGAATACAACCGGTCGATCCCGGCCGTGCTGAAGAACGCCATCGACTTCGTCTACAACGAGTGGAACAACAAGGCCGCCGGCTTCGTCGGTTACGGCAGCAGCGCCAGCGGTGGCCGCGCTGTAGAGCACCTGCGCCTCATCGCCGGAGCGGTCCAACTGGCAGCCGTGCCCACCCAGATCACCCTGTCGCTGCTGACCGACTTCGAGCAGTACACCACCTTCGCCCCGGCCGCACGCCACGACGCAACGCTCCAGCAGATGCTCACCGAAGTGATCGCCTGGACCAACGCGCTCGCACCGCTCCGCCACGCTTGAACCAGGAGGACCACCGATGAGCAGTCCGACCGCGGCGCCCATCACCGAGCCCACCCCGGACAGCACCCGGTCGGTGTACCGGCTGCCCTTCCCACCGGGGTTCACCGACCGCGGCGCGTGCCCGTTCGACCCGCCCGCCACGCTCACCGAGTACCGCGAGCAGGCCGAGGTACAGCGGGTGGAGCTGACCGACGGCGGCACCGGCTGGCTGGTCACCGGCTACGAGGAGGGCCGCAAGCTGCTCAGCGACCCCCGGCTCAGCTCCGACCGGCTGCGCAACCCGCTGGTCGTGAAACTCCCACCGGAACTGCGCGCCCAGCTCATGGACGAAGAAGCCGTCGCGGGCAACTTCATCGCCATGGACGCGCCCGAGCACACGCGATACCGCAAGCAACTGACCAGGCAGTTCACCCTCCGGCGGATTCGGCAGCTGGAACCGCGGATCCTCGAGATCGTCACCGGGCGGCTGGACGCGATGCTCGCCGACGGCACCAGCGCCGACCTCGTACGGGATTTCGCCCTGGCGGTGCCGTCCCTGGTCATCTGTGAACTGCTCGGGGTCGCCTACGACGACCGCACGGAGTTCCAGGCCCGGACCGACCAACTGCTCAACCTTGAACTCCCGTTCGAGCGGCAGCTGGCCGCCCTCGCCGAACTCAGGGAGTTCATCCGCCGGCAGGTACGGCGGAAACGCGCCACCCCCACCGACGACATGCTGTCGGGACTCCTCCACGCCGACACCGAACCGGCGCTCACCGACGACGAGGTCGTCGGCATGGCGAACCTGCTGCTCGTCGGCGGGCACGAGACGACCGCGAACATGCTGGCCCTGGGCACCTTCGCCCTCCTGGAACATCCCGATCAGCTCGAGACGCTGCGCGAGCACCCCGAGCTGATCGACGGGGCGGTCGAGGAACTGCTGCGCTACCTGTCCATCGTGCATCACGGCCTGCTGCGCACCACGACCGAGGACGTCGAGATCGCGGGGCAGACCATTCCGGCGGAGTCACTGGTCATCGTCTCGGTGTCCGAGGCGAACCGCGATCCGCGCCACTACGACGCACCGGCCGACTTCGACGTGAGCCGCCCACGGCAGCCGCACCTCGCCTTCGGGCACGGAGTCCACCAGTGCATCGGCCAGCAGCTGGCCCGCAGCGAGATGACCATCGGGTTCACCGAGCTGCTGCGGCGCCTGCCCGGCCTGCGCCTCGCGATCCCGGCCGAGCAGGTCCCGCTGCGCGACAGGATGGCCGTCTACGGCGTGCACAGCCTGCCCGTGACCTGGGACGCCGCCGTCGCACCGGCCTTACCAGATCGAGGGATGCTCAGCCGGTTCACCCGGCCTCCATGCTGAGAGAAGTGACCAGTCAATCGTCGACGACAGGGACGGACCGATGACCGAGAGCAACGCGTACCAGCACTTCGACGCGACGACCCTGGACTACGAACGAGCGTATCGAACCGGTGCCCTGGTGGAAGGGGTCGTGCTGGAGCGGATGCCCTGGGACATCGGCCGACCGCAGCCGGTGCTGGTGGAACTGGAAAAGGCCGGCCGCGTGTCCGGCGATGTCCTCGACATCGGTTCCGGCCTGGGTGACAACGCGATCCATCTGGCCAAGTGCGGCTATCGGGTGACCGGCCTCGACATCGCCCCCACCGCGGTCGAGAAGGCACGGGCCAGGGCGGCCGAACAGGGGGTCACCGTGACCTTCACCGCCGGCAACGCCACCAGGCTCGACGGCTACGAGAACGATTTCGACACCGTGACCAGCAGTCTGGTGTTCCACTGCTTCGGACCGGCCCAGCGCCGTGAGTACGCGGACGCGCTGGCGCGCGTGATAAGGCCCGGGGGACGGCTGCTGCAGTGGTGCTCCCGTGGCGACGCGGCCGGTCCGGACCCGATCACCGAGGAGACCATACGAGCCGCGTTCAGCGGTCCGGGGTGGACGATCACCACGCTGAGCGCCGAGTTCCTGACGACGACCGTCCTCTCGGAGCCGCTTCGCCAGGACTATCGCGGGGGCAGGCTCGACACCGACGACGCCGGCGCCACGCTGCTGCCGATCTGGCTGCTGGAAGCGACGCGCAGCTGAGTGCCGCCCGCTCAGGCCCCGGTGGCCGTGGTCCTGAGCGCGCGGCCCGTGAGTCCGCCGGAGTTCGCCCCAGATACGCGTTCGAAGCATCGTGACACCGCATCCAAGGTTGCCGACATGACCGAAACGCCCATCGCACCGACGGATCTGCCCACCGCCCGCCCGGCCGGCTGCCCGTTCGACCCGCCTGCCGGACTGGGTGTCCTGCGCGACCGGGCTCCGCTGACCCGCATGGAGTTTCCGGACGGTCACATCGGCTGGCTGGCCACCGGCCACTCCGTGGTGCGCGCCGTACTCTCCGACCCGCGATTCAGCCATCGCAACGACCGGAGGCACTGGCCCCTGGCCGACATCGGCCAGGGGTTCGCGCCCCTGCCCGGCGACATGCTCCACATAGACCCCCCCGAACACACCCGGTACCGCAAGCTGCTGGCGGGCAAGTTCACCATGCGCCGGATGCGCCGGCTCACCGGCACCGCCCAGAAGATCATCGGCGGAAAGCTGGACGCCATGGAACGGCACGGCGGCCCGATCGATCTCATGGAGGCCTTCGCCCGCCCGCTCCCGGCACTGATGGTCTGTGAACTGCTCGGTGTACCGCTCCAGGACCGTGACCACTTCCAGCCGCCCGCACGTCCGGCGAACGACGCGAACACCGAAACGGAAGAAGACGTCGCGGCCTACGTCGACATGACCTACGCCGACATGCAGACCTACTTCCGGCAACTGGTCACGGCCAGACGCGCCGCGCCCGCCGACGATCTGCTGAGCGACCTGACCACGTCCGACCTGGACGACGAGGAACTCGTCGGACTGTGCGCCATATTGATGCACGCGGGCGTCGACTCGACCTCCAACATGCTGGCCCTCGGAACCTGGGCCCTGCTGAACCGCCCCGAACAACTGGCGTCCCTGCGAGGGGACCCGGACCTCGCCGGCCGAGCCGTCGAGGAACTGATGCGCTACCTGAGCGTCGTCCACACCGGCTCCCGTGGGGCCCTCGAGGACGTCGAACTGGGCGGCCAGGTGATAAAGGCCGGCGAGACGGTGACGATCTCGATGCAGGCCGCCAACCGCGACCCCGCCCGGTTCGGCGACCCGGACACGCTCGACATCCACCGCAACGCGGCGGGGCATCTGGGGTTCGGGTACGGCATACACCAGTGCCTGGGGCAGCAGCTGGCCCGGATCGAGATGCGCGCGGCCTTCCCCGCCCTGTTCGCTCGATTCCCGACCCTGCGACTCGCGACGCCCGCCGAGGACCTGCCGATGCGCGACGACGTGGTCATCCCCTACGGCGTGCACCGGCTCCCCGTCACCTGGTAGGGACGAAACCCGGCGGGGGGGGGGGGGGGGGGGGGGGGGGGGGGGGGGGGGGGGGGGGGGGGGGGGGGGGAGGAGGGGGGGGAGGGGGGGGGGGGGTGGGGGGGGGGGCGTCCCGGAAAGCCA
>NZ_JBVIIT010000029.1:90792-121036 GCF_055569615.1 Streptomyces sp. NPDC031379
CTCCTCCGCTACTCCCCCCTCCCCCCCCCCCCAACCCCCCCCCCCCCCCCCCCCCCCCCCCCCCCCCCCCCCCCCCCCCCCCCCCCCGCCGCGGGTCAGCGTCCACGAACGGCGCTCACGACCGCAGTGTCATGTCGCTCAAGCGTTCCCGCAGGCACTCCAGACGCTTCGGCAGCTCCGCATCCCCCTCGGGCCACGCCAGATCGATGCCGACCCGGCCGTCGAAGGTACTCACCACGTAGCCGCCGATGGCCGCGAACTCTCCGGGCGCCACCCTTCTGCGGGAAGAGGACTGGAAGTTCGTCAGCCGCAGACCGTCCGGCGTCCGCAGCGCCGGCACCATCCCCCAGTTCGTCATGCTGACCACCGCGGGGGCCGGGCCCGCGGGCCGCGGTGCCGCCTGGGGCGCCGGCTGGGTGACCATGTCCAGGAGACTGCGCTGAATGGATCCGTCGGCCAGCCCTGCCCGCAGCTGCTCACCGATCGCGCGGCCGACCGCGACGGCATCGGGTTCGATGTCACCGGTCGCCGTGAACAGCCCCCCGCCGACCACGTTCGTCCCCTCGGTCGGACCGATCGAGGGAGTGAGGCGATTGCGCAGGTTCACCGTGTACCTGAACAGCAGGTCGGTCAGCGGCAGGCCGCGCATCTCGGCCTCGGCGAGAAGTATGGCGCCCGACAGCAGACCGTTGAGCGTCACGTTCTCACGATGCCCGAGTTCCGCCAGTGCGGTCGTCTGAGCCGCCGTCAGCCGGCACTGCACCACGTGCCGGACGATCGGCACCCGCTCGGACGCCGGCCGTTCCGTCACGGTCGTCGCCCTCGGGGCGCCCGCCGCCGCGGCGGCCCTCCCATGGATGCCACGCTCGGCCAGCAGGTCCTCCAGCGACCGCGGATACGGCCGGCGGGGCAGTTCGACGGGGACACCGCGGACCGCGTCGGTGTAGCAGGACCACAGCGCGGCGAGCAGCTCGATCGAATGATGGGCGTCGGCGATGCTGTGATGGGTCACCAGCGTCACGCTCGCGTCGTCGCCGTCGCGCACTACGTTGAGCGCGCTCAGCGCCCGCTGCTCATCCAGTTCCGCCCCGGTCAGCGGATGATCGGGGTCCCCTCCGCAGACCTGGACCACGGGCCGGGCGTCGGACTCCACGAACACAGGTCCGTCACCGCCCGCTTCCAGCCGGGCCGCAAGCTGGGGAAAGGCGCGGCACACAGCCCCATAGGCAGTCTCCAGAGCACCCGGATCCAGCCGGCCGGCGGACCGCACCGTGTAGCCGACGAACATCTCGACGTCGGCATAGATTTTCTCGCTGGGTGTCAGCGCACGCCGAATTCCGGTTGTCGTCATGCAATACCCTTCCAGTCAGCGTGCCGGGTCCCGGCCGTTTACGAGTCATCGCGATGACGCAGTCCTGGATATCTCATGTCAGGCTAGATACGGGCCATGACCACACGGCATCCCTCAGCCTGGTAGGCCAGAGGGGTAACGGTCGCGGAGTGAGCCCGGACCGGAGCAGTGTGGCGATGCGGGACGAAGACGCGCGCCACGTGACGACCCTGTCCCTACCAGGTTGAGGGATGCCGGGTCGGCACGGCTCGTCTAGCCTGACCACAGGAGATTCAAGAGGCATGCGCGCGGCGCGCATCCCATGTCCTCGGAATTCGACTCCCGGTCCACGGCCTCGTGTTCGCGCCGATCGGCGGGGCTATCGCGATCTCCAGCGAATAATGGACGCTATCTCGAGTGGGAAGGACTCCATGAGCGACGCGATTTCCTTCGAGGTGCCGTGGGCACGGACCCATCAGTTCGACCCTCCTTCGATATTCGATTCCCTGCGGGAAGAACGTCCGCTGGCGAGAATGGTCTACCCGGACGGGCACATCGGCTGGATCGCCACCAGCCACGAGCTGGTGCGCAAGGTCCTCGGTGACCCGAGGTTCAGCCACAGCACGGAGATCGGACATTTCCCGGTGACACACCAGGGAGAGGTGGTACCGAACTCTCCGAAGATACCCGGGATGTTCATTCACATGGACCCGCCCGACCACACCCGCTACCGGCGCCTGCTGACGGGGGAGTTCACCGTCCGGCGGGCGAACCAGCTGGCCTCGCGCGTCGAGGCGGTGGCCGCCGAGCAGACCGACGTCCTGCGCGAGCACGGCGCTCCCGCGGACCTGGTGGCGGAGTTCGCCAAGCCCCTGGCCCTGAGGACACTGTCCGAGCTGGTCGGCCTGCCCTACAGCGAACGCGACCAGTACGCACACGCGCCGGCTCTCCTGCACGACCCGGACGCGGATCCGCGCCAGGTGGCCGCCGCCTACGAACGGGCGAGTTCGTTCTTCGTCGAGGTCGTCGAAGCAAAGCGGAAGCAGCCCGGGGACGACCTCGTCAGCCGTCTCATCGCCGACGGGAAGCTGACCACCGAAGAGCTGTGCAACATTCTCATTCTGCTGCTGTTCGCCGGTTACGAGACCACGGAGAGCGCACTGTCCGTCGGTGTTTTCGCTCTGCTGCACCACACGGACCAACTGGCGGCGGTCCGCGCCGACCCGGCGAAACTCGACACCGCGGTCGAGGAACTTCTCCGCTATCTCACCGTCAACCAGTACCACACGTACCGAACCGCGTTGGAAGACATCGAACTGAACGGGGAAACGGTCAAGAAGGGGGACACCGTCACGGTGTCGCTCCCCGCGGCCAACCGTGACCCCGCCAAATTCAAGTGCCCCGAGAAGCTGGACATCGATCGCGACACCGCAGGACATGTGGCGTTCGGCTACGGCGTCCACCAGTGCCTGGGCCAGAATCTGGCACGCGTCGAACTCCGCGCCGGACTGTCCGCCCTCCTCCGGGCATTTCCCGACCTTCGGCCGGCTGTCGCGTTCGACGAGGTACCCCTGCGACTCAAAGGGTCTGTCTTCGCGGTGAAGAGCCTGCCCGTCTCCTGGTGATCCCTCTATTCTCCGAAAGGATCCGCGGCATAGTGCGCACCGACCTCATCAAGCCGCTGCCCGTCGCACTCCAGGAGAACGCGACCCGCTTTCCCGGCAAGGTGGCTTTCGAGGACGACCGTCGGGCGGTCACCTACGGCGACCTGGAAGCGCGGACCCGCAGACTGGCCGGACACCTGGCCGGCCTCGGCGTCCGGCACGGAGACCGGGTGGCCATCTGCCTCCGCAACACCGTGTCCACCGTCGAGAGTTACCTGGCGATCGTGCGCGCCGGCGCCATCGGGGTGCCCCTCAACCCCGCCTCGTCCCTCGCCGAGCTGGAACACCTCCTGGCGGACAGCGGCACCGCGCTGGTCATCACCGACCCCGCGCAGGCGGCACGGCTCCGGCGCTCACCGGCCGTGGCGCCCGACATCACGCTGCTGGTCACCGGCGACGTCCCGGCGCGGGCAGGAGCCCACCCGTACGACGAACTCGCCGTGACCGAACCCGCCCTGCCCGCCAGGGACGACCTCGACCTGGACGACGTGGCCTGGATGTTCTACACGTCCGGGACGACCGGCCGGCCCAAGGGCGTCCTGTCGACGCAGCGCAACTGCCTCTGGTCCGTCGCCTCCTGCTACGTACCGATCCCGGGACTGACGGACCGGGACCGGGTGCTCTGGCCGCTCCCGCTGTTCCACAGCCTCTCGCACATCGCGTGCGTACTCTCCGTCACCGTGGTCGGCGCCACGGCCCGGATCATGGACGGGAGTTCCGCGGAGGACGTGATCAGGATCCTGCGCGAAGACGGTTCGACCTTCCTCGCCGGCGTTCCGACCACCTATCACCACCTGGTGAAGGCCGCCCAGGAGAACGGTTTCTCCACACCTCGCCTGCGGATCGGCCTGGTCGGCGGAGCGGTCACCGGATCCGGGCTGCGCCGGGACTTCGAGGAGACCTTCGGGGTCCCGCTGGTCGACGCCTACGGCAGCACCGAGACCTGCGGGGCCATCACCATCAACCCGCCGGACGGCGCTCGCGTCGACGGATCCTGCGGCCTGCCCGTGCCCGGCGTCGGCGTCCGCGTCGTCAACCCCACCACCGGTCTCGACGTTCCCTCCGGACAGGAGGGAGAGGTGTGGGTCAGCGGACCGAACGTCATGGTCGGCTACCACAACAGCCCCGAGGCGACCGCGGCGGCGATACGGGACGGCTGGTACCGCACCGGAGACCTGGCCCGGCGCGACGACGCCGGCTACTTCACCATCTGCGGCCGCATCAAGGAACTCGTCATCCGCGGCGGGGAGAACATCCACCCCGAGGAGATCGAGGCGGTACTGCGCACCGTCGAGGGCGTAGCCGACGCGGCCGTGACCGGCGCTCCCCACGACACCCTCGGAGAGGTGCCGGTCGCGTACGTGATCCCCGGCCCCTCCGGGTTCGACACCGCCACGCTGATCAACCGGTGCCGCGAGCGGCTCTCCGCCTACAAGGTGCCGGAACAGGTCCACGAAGTCGCCGGCATCCCGCGGACTGCGTCGGGCAAGACCAAGCGACGCCTCCTGGCCGACCAGCCGAGCCGGCTCCGCTACGCGGCGAGCGGACACCACGACACGCTGTTCGGCCTCGACTGGATTCCGGTGCCGATTCCGGTGCCGCCGGACTCCGGTTCGCGGCAGCTGAGCTGGGCGGTGGCGGGCCCCACGGCCGCCGGACTCGCCACGGCCCTGGAAGCAGCCGGCACCGAGGTACGGCACTACCCGGACCTGGCGGCGGTACGCACCGCGCTGGCCGACGGCGAGCCGGCGCCCGACGTGACGGTCCTCGTCCCGTCGCCCGCACCGGCGGACGCGCGGGACCCGATCGCCGTGGGACGCGGCAACGCCCGACTCCTGTCAGATCACCTCCACGCCTGGCTGGCAGGCCCGGAACCGGCCGCTTCCCGGCTGATGGTCCTCACCCGCGGCGCAGTCGCCGTCACCGCCGAGGACGGTGCGCAGAACCTGGCCGAAGCTCCGCTCTGGGCCGTCGCCCGGTCCTTCCAGCAGGCCCGTCCGGCATCGCTCACCGTCCTCGATCTCGACGCCGACGCAGACCTGGACCCGGCCACCTTGCAGGCCGCGGTCACGTCCGGCGAGCCGCAGGTCGCGGCGAGGTCGGGCGCCTTGTCGATGCCCCGGCTGAGCCGCCTGCCCGTGGCCGAGGGGCGCGCGGCCTCCTGGCCGGGGGCCACCGGCACCGTGGTCGTCACCGGAGCGGACACCGCGCACGGCGCCGCACTGGCACACCGGCTGGCCACGGTCCACAAGGCGCAGAGCCTGCTCCTCGTCGGTTCCCCAGGCGGCACCCGCGCCACATCCGGTGCCGGTTACGGTGTCGCTTCCGGTGCCGAACCGGCTCTCACCGGAACGAGCGTCATCCGGGTGACCGCCGACGGCGGGGATCCGGAGCCGCTGCGGGCCGCGCTGGCCGACCTGAGGCGCCCGGTGACCGCGGTGGTCCACGCCGCCGACGACCCCGAACTGGCCCTGCACCTGGACCGAATGACCGCCGATGACGGCCTTGCCGCCTTCGTCGTGGTGTCCGACATCGCCGGACTGCCGGGTGCACCCGACAACCCGGGCACCGTCGTCGACGGAGTCCTCTCCGACGCGGTGGTACGCAACCGCAGGCTGCGGAACCTGCCCGGCTCCTTCCTCGCGTGGGGCGAACGGCCCGCCGACCGCGGCTCGGCGGACGACGCCCCCGGGCGCCCGCTCAACCTGCTGCTCTCCGCGTTCGACCTCGCCCTGACGACGAACCACCCCTCCCTGCTGGCCCTGAGCCCGGCCGCAGCAGCCGAGGGCACCCGAGCCCCCGCGATCCTCGACACCCTGGCCGAGCGGCCGTCCCGACAGAGCCGGCCCGACGCGGCCGTCACAGCGGCCCTGCGCGACCGACTGTCCGCTCTCGAGGAGCGCGCGCAACGGGCACTCCTGGAAGACCTGGTCCGTACGAGCGCCGCCCAGGTGCTGCCACACACGGGACCCGAACTCGTGCTGTCCGAGCGCGCTTTCCGCGATCTGGGCTTCACCTCGACGGCCATCGTCGCGTTGCGCGACCGGCTGACGGAGAGCACCGGGCTGCGGCTGCCCACCACCGTCGTCTTCGACCACCCCACCCCGGCAGCGCTGGCGGCCCGCCTACGAGCCGAGATACTCGGCATCACCCGGCCCGTGACCGAGCCCGTCCTGACGGCCGACCCCGAAGAACCCCTCGCCATCGTAGGGATGGCGTGCCGGTTGCCGGGTGGCGTGGCGGGGCCGGAGGACCTGTGGCGGTTGGTGTCCGAGGGCCGGGACGCGGTTTCGGGATTTCCCGACGACCGCGGCTGGGATCTGGAGGGACTGTTCCACCCGGACCCCGACCGCCCAGGCACCTCGTACACCGACCAGGGTGGTTTCCTGCGGGGCGCGGGGCTCTTCGACGCGGGGTTCTTCGGGATCTCCCCGCGTGAGGCACTGGCGATGGACCCGCAGCAGCGGCTGCTGCTGGAGACCTCCTGGGAGGCACTGGAGCGGGCGGGCATCGACCCGGTCACCTTGAAGGGCACCGACGTCGGCGTGTTCTCCGGGGTGTTCGGCCAGGGCTACGGGGCCGGTGCCGGTGCGGCTCCCCCGGAGGTGGAGGGGTTCGCGAGCACCGGTTCGGCGGGAAGCGTGGCATCGGGCCGGGTGTCGTACGTACTCGGTCTCGAGGGTCCGGCGGTCACGGTGGACACCGCGTGTTCCTCGTCGTTGGTGGCGATGCATCTGGCCGCGCAGGCGCTGCGGCAGGGCGAGTGCTCGATGGCCCTGGCCGGCGGAGCGACGGTCATGGCGACACCCGGCACTTTCGTGGAGTTCTCACGCCAACGGGCGCTGGCCCCTGACGGGCGGTGCAAGGCGTTCTCCTCGACGGCTGACGGCACCGGTTGGGCCGAGGGCGTCGGTGTGGTGGTGCTGGAGCGGCTGTCGGTGGCGCGGGAACGCGGGCACCGGGTACTGGCGGTGCTGCGCGGCAGCGCGGTGAACCAGGACGGCGCCTCCAACGGGTTGACCGCGCCGAACGGCCTCTCGCAGCAGCGGGTGATCCGCCGGGCGCTGGCCGGCGCCGGGCTGGCCCCGGCCGAAGTGGACGTGGTGGAAGCCCACGGCACCGGAACGGCCCTGGGCGATCCGATCGAGGCGCAGGCGTTGCTGGCGACCTACGGCCAGGACCGGGAACCGGAGCGCCCCCTGTGGCTCGGGTCGCTGAAGTCGAACATCGGTCACACACAGGCGGCTGCCGGTGTGGCCGGTGTGATCAAGATGGTCCAGGCACTGCGGCACGGGGTGCTTCCGGCGACCCTCCATGTGGATGCGCCGACGACCGAGGTGGACTGGTCGGCCGGTGCGGTGGAGTTGCTGACCGAGGCCCGGGAGTGGCCCCGGAATGGCCATCCGCACCGGGCGGGCGTGTCGTCATTCGGAGTCAGTGGGACGAACGCGCACCTGATTCTGGAGGAGGCGCCGCCGCAGGAGCTTCTCGCGGAGGATGCGGCGCCTGTGGGTGTGGTGCCGTTGGTGGTGTCGGCGGGGAGCGCGGGTTCGTTGGCGGGGCAGGCGGGGCGGCTGGCGTCGTACCTGGAGTCTGACGCTGCTGGGGGTGTGTCGCTGGGGGATGTGGCTGCGGGGTTGGTGTCGGGCCGTGCGGTGCTGGGTGAGCGTGCGGTGGTGGTGGCCGGCTCGAGTGCGGAGGCGCTGGTAGGGCTTCAGGCGCTGACTCGGGGGGAGAGCGGTCCCCACCTGGTGTCGGGGAGCGTGGCTGGTTCGGGTGTGCCGGGCAAGGTGGTGTGGGTGTTCCCCGGGCAGGGCTCGCAGTGGGTGGGGATGGGCCGGGAGTTGTTGGACTCCTCGTCGGTCTTTGCTGAGCGGGTGGGGGAGTGTGCGGCCGCGTTGGAGCGGTGGGTGGACTGGTCGCTGGTGGATGTGCTGCGCGGTGACGTGGAGCCCGAGCTGCTGGATCGGGTGGATGTGGTGCAGCCGGCGAGTTTCGCGGTGATGGTGGGTCTGGCGGCGGTGTGGGCGTCGGTGGGTGTGGTGCCGGATGCGGTGCTGGGTCACTCGCAGGGTGAGATCGCTGCTGCGTGTGTGGCGGGTGCGTTGTCGCTGGAGGATGCGACGCGTGTGGTGGCTCTGCGCAGTCAGGCCATCGCAGGGCAGCTGTCCGGGCGTGGCGGTATGGCTTCCGTCGCGCTGAGCGAGGAGGACGTGACCGAGCGGCTGGAGTTGTGGGCGGGCCGGGTGGAGGTGGCCGCGGTCAACGGCCCGTCCTCGGTGGTGATCGCCGGGGATGCCCAGGCACTGGACGAGGTGCTGGAGGCGCTGTCCGGCGAAGGCGTCCGGGTGCGGCGGATCGCCGTGGACTACGCCTCCCACACCCGGCATGTGGAGGACATCCGCGACACCCTCGCCGAAGCACTGGCCGAAATCACCGCACAGGCCCCGGTGGTGCCGTTCTACTCGACCGTGACCGGCACCTGGGTGGAGGACGCCGGGGTGTTGGACGGTGGGTACTGGTACCGCAACCTGCGCCAGCAGGTCCGTTTCGGCCCCGCGGTGGTGGCCTTGCTCGCCCAGGGCCACGGGGTCTTCGTGGAAGTCAGCGCTCACCCGGTGCTCGTCCAGCCGGTCACCGAGATCGTCGATGACGCCGACCGCGACGCCGGTGTGGTGGTGACCGGGTCGCTGCGTCGGGAGGACGGAGGCCTGCGGCGCCTGCTGACCTCGATGGCCGAACTGTTCGTCCGCGGAGTAGCGCTGGACTGGGCAGGGATTCTGCCCGCTGGGGCCACGCCCGCACGCGTGGAGCTGCCGACGTATGCCTTCGACCACCAGCACTACTGGCTTCAGCCGGCCGCATCGGCGACGGATGCGGTGTCGTTGGGGCAGGCGACCGCCGATCACCCGCTGCTCGGCGCGGTCGTCAGCGTGCCGAACTCGGCCGGCCTCATGGCCACGTCGAGGTGGTCGCTTCGTTCGCACCCCTGGCTCGCCGACCATCAGATGACCGATGCCGTAGTGGTGCCCACTTCGGCTCTGGTCGAGGTGTCCGTCCGGCTCGGTGACCTGGCCGGCACCCCCGTGCTCGACGAACTGACCGTCGACGCGCCCGTGGTGCTGCCGCAGCGAGGCGGCCGTGGCATCCAGATCGTCGTCGGCGAGCCCGATCGGAACCGACGGCGGTCGGTGGAGATCTACTCCCGAGCCGGGGACGACCCCCTGGACGCGCGGTGGACGCGGCACGCGCACGGCACGCTGGCCCCCGCCGCCACCCCGAAGGCACCCCCCAACGCCGGGCCCGCCGCAGAGGTCACGCTGGAGGGTGCCGCGCTACGCGACGCGGGCCGGTACGGGGTGCATCCCGCCCTGCTGGACGCCGCCGTCCGAACGGTCGTCCCCGACGGCATGCTCCCGTCGGTGTGGACCGGCGTGTCCCTGCATGCGTCCGGTGCCACCGCCCTGCACGTGCGACCGGGCGGGACGTCGACGGAGGGAACCGGTCTGCAGCTGACCGATCCCACGGGCCAACCCGTCATGACCGTCGAGGCGGTACTCGGTACACCGTTCTCCCCCGAACAGGCCCGGACCGGTGGCGCGTTGCCGTACGACGCGCTGTTCCGCGTCGAGTGGACGGAAGCGGTGCTGCCCGCCGTGGACGGCTCCCTCGATATCGTGCCCGTAGCGACCGGCGCGGACGTCGCCGCAGCGGCCGGGCCGGACCGGCCGGCTCCTGACGTCCTGCTCTACGAGGCCAAGGACATCGGCGCGGTGGCCGGCCCGCGCGCATCGGTCGGCGCGGCGCTGGCCGTACTCCAGGCCTGGCTGGCGGAACCCGCCCTCGCGGAAACCCGGTTGGCCGTGGTCACCGGAGACTGCGGCGAACTCGAGGCGGCCGCGGTGTGGGGCCTGGTGCGCTCGGCGCAGTCGGAGCATCCGGGCCGGATCGTGCTGGCGGACCTCGATGACGCCTCCCGGTCCGTTCTGCCGGCCGTGGTGCTGAGCGGCGAACCGCAGATGAGGGTGCGCAGTGGTGGTGCGGAGGTGCCCCGGCTGGCACGGGTGCCCGTTCCGCCGGACGGATCGCTTCCCGGCGCCGCCACGCTCGCCTCCGCCGAAACCCGGCAGCAGCCTCGTCCGCTCGACACCGAAGGCACCGTACTGATCACAGGCGGCACCGGAACACTCGGTGCGCTGACGGCACGCCACTTGGTCGCCGCGCACGGCATCCGGCATCTGGTCCTGGCCGGCCGCCGCGGCGGTGCCCCGGAACTCCGCGACGAGCTGACCGCGATGGGGGCGGCCGTCACCATCGCCGCCTGCGACACGGCGGACCGCGCCCAAGTCGAGTCCCTCCTGCGGGAGATACCGGCCGAACACCCGCTCACCGCCGTGGTGCACGCCGCCGGTGTCCTGGACGACGGGGTGCTCACCGAGCTGACCCCGGAACGCCTCGACACCGTGCTGCGACCCAAGCTGGACGCGGCGCTCCACCTGCACGAACTCACCCGGGACCTGGACCTCGCCGCGTTCGTGCTCTTCTCCTCGGCGGCGGGCGTGCTGGGCAACCCCGGCCAGGCCAACTACGCCGCGGCCAACGCCTGTCTGGACGCGCTGGCAGGACAGCGCCATCGCCTCGGCCTTCCGGCCGTGTCGCTCGCCTGGGGATACTGGTCGACGGTCAGCGCCATGACCGAGCACCTCGGCGCCGCGGATCTGCGCCGCAACGAGCGGGTGGGCATGGCCGGCCTCTCCGCCGCCGAGGGGATGACCCTCCTGGACGCCGCGCTGCGCACCGACGCGGGCTCGGCCGGAACCCTGGTGGCGGCGAAGTTCGACATGTCCGCCTTGCGGGCCGCCGCGGCCGACGGTCCGCTCCCGCCGCTGCTGCGCGGCCTGGCTCCATCGCCGCGGCCTGTGGCCCGGGCCGCCGCTGCGCCGGGAACCGCCTCACTGCGGGAACGCGTCGCCGCTCTGGGCGAAGCCGAGCAGACCGAGGCCCTGGTCGAACTGGTACGGCGGCACGCCGCCGAGGTGCTCGGACACGCCACCGCCGACGCCGTCCATGCCGGCCGTACCTTCAAGGAGGCCGGATTCGACTCGCTGACCGCGGTGGAACTGCGCAACCGGCTGGCCGCCGCGACCGGACTCACCCTCTCCCCGGCGATGGTCTTCGACTATCCGAAGCCGACGGCGCTCGCCGGGCATCTGCGCGCCAAGCTCCTCGGCGGAGCCGTGTCCCGGCCGGCCGAACCCGGTACCGCCGCCGGGACTACCGACGAGCCGATCGCGATCGTGGCGATGGCGTGCCGCTTCCCCGCGGGCGTGCACAGCCCCGAGGACCTCTGGCGGGTGGTGGCCGACGGGGTCGACGCCGTCACCGAGTTCCCCGACGACCGCGGCTGGGAGACCGACAGGCTCTTCGACGCGGACCCCGACCACGCCGGCACCACCTACGTACGCCATGGTGCCTTCCTCGACGACGCCGCCGGATTCGACGCCGCGTTCTTCGGCATCTCGCCGAACGAGGCGCTGGCGATGGATCCACAGCAGCGGCTGCTGCTGGAGACCTCCTGGGAGGCGTTCGAACGGGCCGCGATCGACCCGACCACGCTGGCCGGACAGGACGTCGGCGTCTTCGTCGGGGTCAACAGCCACGACTACAGCATGCGGATGCACCAGGCGTCCGGCGTGGAGGGATTCCGCCTCACCGGCGGCTCGGGCAGCGTCGTCTCCGGCCGCATCGCCTACCACTTCGGCCTCGAGGGCCCCGCCATCACCGTCGACACGGCCTGCTCCTCCTCACTGGTGGCGCTGCACATGGCGGCGCAGGCGCTGAACCGGGGCGAGTGCTCCATGGCCCTGGCCGGCGGTGTGATGGTGATGGGCACCGTGGAGACCTTCGTAGAGTTCTCCCGGCAGCGGGGGCTGGCGCCCGACGGCCGGTGCAAGGCGTTCGCGGACGGCGCGGACGGCACCGGCTGGTCCGAGGGCGCGGGACTGCTGCTCGTGGAGCGGCTGTCGGAGGCCCGCCGCCGGGGCCATCGCGTGCTGGCCGTGGTCCGCGGGTCGGCGGTGAACCAGGATGGCGCGTCCAACGGTCTGACGGCCCCGAACGGGCCGTCGCAGCAACGAGTGATCCGCAGGGCCCTGGCCCAGGCCGGGCTGCGCACATCGGATGTGGATGCCGTGGAGGCGCACGGCACGGGTACGACGCTCGGTGACCCCATCGAGGCGGAGGCGCTCCTGGCGACCTACGGCCAGGACCGGCCGGCCGACCGGCCGCTGTGGCTCGGGTCGGTGAAGTCGAACATCGGCCACGCGCAGGCGGCAGCGGGTGCCGCCGGTGTGATCAAAATGGTCATGGCCATGCGGCACGGCGTGCTTCCCAGGACGCTGCACGTGGACCGTCCGTCGTCCCACGTCGACTGGTCGGCGGGCGCCGTGGAGCTGCTGACCGAGGCCCGCGACTGGCTGCGGGACGGCCGGCCTCGCCGGGCCGGAGTGTCCTCCTTCGGTATCGGCGGCACCAACGCGCACGTCGTCCTCGAAGAGGCCCCGGATGAGCCGGTCCCCCCGACGCCCGAAGCCGGGCCGGGGGCGACGGCCACCCCGGTGCCGCTGCCGGTGCCGGTGCCAGAACAGGTGTCCGTGCCCGTGCCGGTGCTCGTGTCGGCGCGGACACCGGCCGGGCTGCGCGGCCAGGCCGACCGGCTCGCCCGCCACTTCCAGGACCGGCCCGACCTACGCCTCACCGATGCCGCCCACGCACTCGCCACCACGCGCGCCCACCTCGACCACCGGGCCGTCTTCCTGACGACCGACCGGCACCAACTCGTCACGGACCTGGATGCCTTCGGGCGTGCCGAAGCGCGTCCGGCGGTCGTCTCCGGCACCCCGATCGCGGGCAGACTGGCCGTCCTCTTCACCGGTCAGGGCAGCCAATGGGCCGGCATGGGCCGCGAACTCGCCGACACCTTCCCCGTCTTCCGCGACGCCTTCACCGCCGCGTGCGCCGCCGTGGAAGCCCACCTGCCGGCCCATCCGCAACACCCCCTGACCAACCACCTGCAAGGGCAGGCGACGGCGCCGCGCCGGCTGCGCCCGCTGCGCGAGGTGGCGTTCGCCACCCCGGGATCACCCGACAGCGCACTGCTCGACCAGACCATGTACACGCAAGGTGCCCTCTTCGCCCTGGAAACAGCGCTGTTCCGGCTCTTCGAGTCCTGGGGGATACGCCCCCACCTCCTCGCCGGCCACTCGATCGGAGAGATCACCGCCGCGCACGTCTCCGGGATTCTGGCACTGGACGAGGCGGGCGAACTGGTCGCCGCGCGCGGCCGGCTGATGCAGGCCCTGCCCGGAGGCGGCGCGATGGTCGCCGTCCAGGCGACCGAAGCGGACCTCGCGCCGTTGCTGGCCCGGGCACAAGGAGTGGTCGGCGTCGCGGCGGTGAACGGCCCTGACTCACTGGTGCTCTCCGGCGCCGAGGACGCCGTGCTCGCCATGGCCGGCGAACTGGCCGGACGCGGCCGCAAGACACGGCGGCTGCCGGTCAGTCACGCCTTCCACTCCGCACTCATGGAACCCATGCTGGACGAGTTCCGCACGGTCGCCGAGAGGCTGTCGTACCAGCCGGGTGTCCTGCCCGTCGTCTCCACACTCACCGGTGCCCTCGCCCAGGACGACCAGCTCCGCACCCCCGGCTACTGGGTCGACCAGGCACGCAACGCGGTGCGGTTCAGCGACGCCGTCACCTCGCTGAGCGGCCAGGGAGCGACGACGTTCCTCGAGCTGGGCCCGGGAGGAGCCCTCGCCGCGATGGCACTCGGCACGCTCGGCGCACAGGAGCGCAGCTGCCTCGCCACCCTGCGCAAGGACGGTGCCGAGGCGTCCGACGTCCTGACCGCGCTCGCCGCACTGCACGTGCGCGGTGTGGCCGTCGACTGGGCGGCCGTCCACGACCGGCCTGCCACGGCTGTCGGAACCGACCTGCCCACCTACGCGTTCCAGCACCAGCGGTACTGGGTCGAGTCCGACGGGACCGCGACGGGCGGCGCGGAGGCGCTCGGCACCGTAAGTGCCCGGCACCCGCTGCTCGGCACCGTCATCGAAGTGCCGGGCGACGACGGCACCAGCGGCGTCGTACTCACCGGACGGCTGTCGCCGCGCGGCCCGGGCCGGCTCCCCGACCGGCCCGCGGCGAACGGCGGCACCAGGATTCCGGCCGCCGCGCTTCTGGAGATGCTCGTCAGGGCCGGCGACGAGGTGGGCTGCGGAAGCCTTGAGCACGTCGTCGTCGAGGCGCCTCTGACGGTGCCGGAGAACGGCCACGCCCAGGTGCGGGTGTCGGTGGACGGCCCGAGCCCGGACGGCCGCCGCCGGGCCACCGTCCATGGCCGGCCCGCCGACCCGCGACACCAAGGGTCCTGGACGTGCCACGCGCGAGCGGTGCTGGTCCCCGGACTGCCGCGGCCGGCCTTCGACCCGCGGGCCTGGCCGCAGCCCGCGGACACCGACGCGCTCCTACCGGGGACGCACCGCGTGTGGCAACAGGAGGGCCGGACCTTCGCGGAGATCGCGCTGCCGGACGAACTGGCCGATGAGGCGGACGCGTTCACCCTCCACCCGGTGCTCGTCGACACCGCATTGCGCGTCCTGCACTCCCGCACCGCTTCGGACCCGCCCACGACCGGCGACGGCCCCCACGCCCACGACATGTCCACCTGCACCGGTGTGGCCGTGTACGCGGAAGGCGCCACCGCTCTACGGCTGCGCGTCACCCCCCTGCAAGACGGCGGCCACCTACTGGAGTTCGCGGACCCGGAAGGCGAACCCGTCGCCGCGCTCGGCCCGCTGACCTTGAGTGCCACCCCCGGAGACCACGGCACCGAAGAGCCCGCCACGCCGGACGAGCACACCTCCGCCGCAGCTGTGCAGACGCCCCCATCCGGTGCCCTCGGGCGCCGCGTGGTGCCGCGGACGGAAGGAGCCGGAGACACGATCGCCGGCCGACTGGCGGGGTTGACCGCCGCGGAGCGGCACCGTGTGGTGAGGGATCTGGTCCAGGAGAGCATCGCGGTCGTGCTCGGCCACCGCGAGCCGGATGGGTTCGATGAGGAGCAGTCCTTCAAGAGCCTTGGATTCGACTCCCTCAGCGCGGTCAAACTCCGCAACCGCCTGAACGACTTCACCGGGGTGCGCCTGCCCAGCACGCTGGTCTTCGACTATCCCACGCCCGCCCTTCTCACGGCCCGTCTGCGAGCCGAACTACTCGGCGAGCGCGGGATGCTGACCGTCCCCACGCCCGCCCCCACCACTTCGGCGGCATCGGACCCCGACGAGCCGATCGCGATCGTCGCCATGAGCAGCCGACTGCCCGGCGGAGCGAACAGTCCGGAGGAGTTGTGGCAACTGGTCGTGGAGCAGCGGGACGCGGTGTCCGGCTTCCCGCTCGACCGAGGCTGGGATCTCGAGGGCCTGTACCACCCGGACCCCGGCCACCCGGGCACCAGCTACACCCGCTCGGGCGGGTTCCTCCACGAGGCCGCGCAGTTCGACGCCGCACTCTTCGGCATCTCGCCGCGTGAGGCGCTGGCGATGGACCCGCAGCAGCGGCTGCTGCTGGAGACGTCCTGGGAGGCGCTGGAACGGGCGGGCATCGACCCGCTGTCCGCCAGGGGCAGCGACATCGGCGTCTTCACCGGAATCGTCCACCACGACTACGTGACCCGGCTCCGCCAGGTGCCCGAGGACGTCCAGGGCTACCTCATGACCGGTACGGCGTCGAGCGTGGCGTCGGGCCGGGTGTCGTACGTGTTCGGCTTCGAGGGGCCGGCGGTCACGGTGGACACGGCGTGCTCGTCTTCCTTGGTGGCGATGCATCTGGCCGCGCAGGCGCTGCGGCAGGGCGAGTGCTCGATGGCCCTGGCCGGCGGAGCCACGGTGATGGCCAGTCCGGACGCCTTCATGGAGTTCTCGCGGCAGCGCGGCCTCTCCGCTGACGGCCGGTGCAAGGCGTTCTCCTCGGCGGCTGACGGCACCGGTTGGGCCGAGGGCGTGGGCGTCGTGGTGCTGGAGCGGTTGTCGGTTGCACGGGAACGCGGGCACCGGGTGCTGGCAGTCGTCCGGGGCAGTGCCGTGAACCAGGACGGCGCCTCCAACGGCCTGACCGCGCCGAACGGTCCGTCGCAGCAGCGGGTGATCCGCAAGGCCCTGGCCGGCGCCGGGCTGGCCCCGGCGGAAGTGGATGTGGTGGAAGCCCACGGCACCGGAACGGCCCTGGGCGATCCGATCGAGGCGCAGGCGGTGCTGGCGACCTACGGCCAGGACCGGGAACCGGAGCGCCCCCTGTGGCTGGGGTCGCTGAAGTCGAACATCGGTCACACACAGGCGGCTGCCGGTGTGGCGGGCGTGATCAAGATGGTCATGGCGATGCGGCACGGCATCATGCCCCCCACCCTGCATGTCGACGAACCCACGACTCAGGTGGACTGGTCGGCCGGTGCGGTGGAGTTGCTGACCGAGGCCCGGGAGTGGCCGCGGCACGGGCATCCCCGCCGGGCAGGGGTCTCGGCGTTCGGGGCCAGTGGGACGAACGCACATCTGATTCTGGAGGAGGCGCCGCCGGAAGAGGCTGTCGCGGAGGATGCGGCGCCTGTGGGTGTGGTGCCGCTGGTCGTCTCGGCGCGGAGCGCGGGTTCCTTGGCGGGCCAGGCGGGGCGGCTGGCGGCGTTCGTCGAGGGTTCCGAGGTTGCTGAGGGTGGCGAGGTTGCTGAGGGTGGCGAGGGTGCTGAGGCTGCTGGGGGTGTGTCGCTGGGGGATGTGGCTGGGGCTCTGGTGGCGGGCCGGGCGCTCCTGGGCGAGCGCGCGGTGGTGGTGGCCGGCTCCGGCGAGGAGGCCCTGGTAGGGCTTCAGGCGCTGGCTCGGGGGGAGAGCGGTCCGAACCTGGTGGTCGGCCGTGCGGGTTCGGGTGTGCCGGGCAAGGTGGTGTGGGTGTTCCCGGGGCAGGGCTCGCAGTGGGTGGGGATGGGCCGGGAGTTGCTGGACTCCTCGCCGGTCTTCGCCGAGCGGATAGCGGAGTGCGCTGCCGCGTTGGAGCGGTGGGTGGACTGGTCGCTGCTGGATGTGCTGCGCGGTGATACCGATCCGGGGTTCCTGGAGCGGGTGGATGTGGTGCAGCCGGCGAGCTTCGCGGTGATGGTGGGTCTGGCGGCCGTCTGGGCCTCGGTGGGTGTGGTGCCGGATGCGGTGCTGGGTCACTCGCAGGGTGAGATCGCCGCCGCTTGCGTCGCGGGTGCGTTGTCGCTGGAGGATGCGGCGCGGGTGGTGGCCCTTCGCAGCCAGGCGATCGCGGTGCAGCTGTCGGGGCGTGGCGGTATGGCGTCGGTGGCGCTGAGTGAGGAGAGAGCGGTCGCCTGGCTGGAGCGCTGGGCGGGCCGGGTGGAGGTGGCCGCGGTCAACAGCCCGTCCTCGGTGGTGATCGCCGGTGACGCCGACGCCTTGGACGAGGTGCTGGAGGCACTGTCCGGTGAGGGTGTCCGGGTGCGGCGGGTGGCGGTGGATTACGCCTCGCATACGCGGCATGTGGAGGACATCCGCGACACGCTCGCCGAAGCATTGGCCGGGATCGATGCGCAGGCGCCGGTGGTGCCGTTCCACTCCACCGTGACCGGGGGTTGGGTGGAGGACGCCGGGGTGTTGGACGGCGGGTACTGGTACCGCAACCTGCGTCAGCAGGTCCGCTTCGGTCCGGCCGTGGTGGACCTGCTCGGTCAGGGATACGGGGTGTTCGTCGAGGCAAGTGCCCATCCGGTGCTCGTCCAGCCGATCACCGAGACCGTCGATGACACCGCCGCCGATGCGGGTGTGGTGGTGACCGGATCCCTGCGGCGGGAAGACGGCGGCCTCGGTCGGCTGCTGACCTCGATGGCCGAACTGTTCGTACGAGGTGTGCCCGTGGACTGGGCCGGCACGCTGCCTGCCGGGCCCACGCCCGCACGCGTGGACCTGCCGACGTACGCCTTCGACCGCCAGCACTACTGGCTGCAGGAGGCGGAAGCCGCCACCGGCGCCGCCGACGCCACCGAAGGCGCGGACTCGGACTTCTGGACCGCAGTCGAGCAAGCCGATCTGGACTCCCTCACCGAGTTGCTGGAGATGGCGTCGACCGAGCACCGCACCGCCCTGGACACCGTCGTTCCCCTGCTGGCGGAATGGCGTGGCAAGCGCCGTGAGAGGTCGGCCGCGGACAAGCTCCGCTATCACGTCACCTGGCAGCCGCTCGAGCGTGAAGTCACGGGCGTGCCAAGTGGCCGTTGGCTGGTCGTCGTTCCGTCCGAACGCCCGGACGCGGCCGACACCCTCCTGGAGGAGCTGACCGGCCTCGGTCTCGGCACGGTCCTGCTGGAGATCGGCGAGTCCGATCGCGGTCGGGAACGGCTCGCCGACCGGCTGACCGGCGCCCTGGCCGGACTCGACCTGACCGGCGTGCTGTCCCTGCTTGCCCTGGACCCGCGGACGGGGACGGGCCCGCACGACCCGACCGCGATCACGGCATCGACGCTCGCACTGATCCAGGCCCTGGGCGACAACAACGTCGACCAGCCCCTGTGGTGCCTGACTTCAGGTGCGATGAACATCGGCATCCATGACACCGTCGCCTCACCCGCCCATGCGGCGCTGTGGGGCCTCGGCCGCGCCGCCGCACTCGAGCACCTCGACCGTTGGGGCGGCCTGATCGACCTGCCTGTCACGGCCGATCCACGTACGGCCCCGTACCTCCTCGGAGTGCTGAACGCCGCCGCCGGTGAGGACCAGCTCGCCATCCGGCGATCGGGTGTGTACGCCCGGAGGCTGGTCCGCAAGCCCGTGCCGGAGTCCACCGGCGACGGCCGCTGGCAGCCGCACGGCACGGTCCTGGTGACCGGCGGCGCCGAAGGACTCGGCAAGCACGTCGCGGTCTGGCTCGCGCTCGCCGGCGCAGACCGGCTCATCGTCACCACGACCGCGCACGCACCCGATCGGAGCGTGCCGGACCTGTGCGCCGAACTGGCCGGACTGGGTGTCGAAACGACGGTGGAGTCCTGCGCCGACTCCGACCGGGACGCGATCGCGCGGCTGGTTTCCGCGACGGCCCCGGAGCAGCCGCTCACAGCCGTGGTCCACGCCGCCGACATCACGCAGACCAGCTCCATCGACGACACCGGTGTGCACGACCTCGCCGAGGTGTTCACGGCCAAGGTGGACACGGCTGTGTGGCTGAACGAGCTGTTCGCGGACACCTTGCTCGACGCGTTCGTCGTCTTCTCCTCGATCGCCGGTGTGTGGGGCGGCGGCGGCCAGGGCCCCTCCGGAGCGGCGAACGCCGTCCTGGACGCCCTGGTCGAGTGGCGTCGCGCCCGGGGACTGAGGGCGACGTCGATCGCCTGGGGAGCCCTCGACCAGATCGGTGTGGGCATGGACGAGGCCGCCCTCGCCCAGCTGCGGCGCCGTGGCGTCCTGCCGATGGCCCCGCAGCCGGCGGTGACCGCGATGGTGCGGGCGGTACAGGGCAACGAGAAGTTCGTGACCGTGGCCGACATGGACTGGGACGCCTTCATCCCCGCGTTCACCTCGGTCCGCGCCAGCCCCCTGTTCGCCGACCTGCCCGAAGCGAAGGCGGCCCTTCAGGCAGCACAGCCCGACAGCGAGAACAGCGACACCGCATCGTCCCTCGCGGAATCCCTCCGGGCGGTCTCGGACACCGAGCAGAACCGCATCCTGCTCCGGCTGGTCCGCGGCCAAGCCTCGGCGGTCCTCGGCCACAGCGGCGCGGAGGGCATCGGTCCACGCCAGGCGTTCCAGGAGGTCGGGTTCGACTCGCTGGCCGCCGTCAACTTCCGCAACAGTCTGCACGCGGCCACCGGACTGCGCCTGCCCGCGACGCTGATCTTCGACTATCCCACCCCGGAGGCATTGGTCGGTCACCTGCGCTCCGAACTGCTCCGGGAGCCCGACGACGAGCTGGAAGGGCGCGAGGGCGACCTCAGGAAGGTCCTGGCGTCCGTGCCGTTCGCCCGGTTCAGGGAAGCCGGCGTGCTGGACACCCTGCTCGGCCTCGCCGACGCCGATGCCGACGGGGACACGGAGGCCGACAGGGACGCGGACGCGAAGGGCGGCGCGGCGGCGGCCGAGAGGCGAGGGGCCGACGACCTGGAACTGATCGACGCCATGGACGTTGCCGGTCTCGTGCAACGGGCCCTGGGCAAGACGAGCTGACCACCGATGGTGAACGA
This sequence comes from Streptomyces sp. NPDC031379, assembly GCF_055569615.1. Lineage (NCBI taxonomy): Bacteria > Bacillati > Actinomycetota > Actinomycetes > Kitasatosporales > Streptomycetaceae > Streptomyces > Streptomyces sp. NPDC031379. The sequence continues at coordinate 111,065 of NZ_JBVIIT010000029.1, forward strand.
ATCGTGGAGGATGGTTATGTCGGCGCCAGACGAGCAGATCGTCGAGGCACTGCGCGCCTCGCTGAAGGAGAACGCCCGGCTTCAGCAGGAGAACAGCACACTCGTCGCGGCAGCCGCGGAGCCCATCGCGATCGTCTCCATGGCCTGCCGGTACGCCGGCGGCATCCGCAATCCGGAGGACTTGTGGCGGGTGGTGTCCGAGGGCGCCGACGTGTACACCGCCTTCCCCGAGGACCGCGGCTGGGACCTCGAGGGCCTCTACCACCCGGACCCCGACAACCCCGGTACGACGTATGTGCGGGAGGGCGCCTTCCTGCACGAGGCGGCCCAGTTCGACGCCGGGTTCTTCGGCATCTCACCGCGTGAGGCCCTGGCGATGGACCCCCAGCAGCGCCAACTGCTCGAGGTGTCCTGGGAGACCTTCGAGCGGGCCGGCATCGACCCCCACTCGGTGCGGGGCAGTGACGTCGGGGTGTTCGCCGGCATCGTGCACCAGGACTACGCGCCGGACCTCAGCGGGTTCGAGGGATTCCTCAGCCTGGAACGCGCCCTGGGCACCGCGGGCGGCGTCGCCTCCGGGCGGGTCGCCTATACCCTCGGGCTCGAGGGCCCCGCGGTGACTGTCGACACCATGTGCTCCTCCTCGCTGGTGGCGCTGCATCTCGCGGCACAGGCACTGCGCCGGGGCGAGTGCTCGATGGCGCTCGCGGGCGGCGCGACGGTGATGGCCACACCGGGCGGCTTCGTCGGCTTCGCGCGTCAGCGCGCACTCGCGTTCGACGGGCGCTGCAAGTCCTACGCCGCCGGCGCCGACGGCTCCGGTTGGGCCGAGGGCGTGGGCGTGGTGCTGCTGGAGCGGCTGTCGGTGGCACAGGAGCGCGGGCACCGGGTGCTGGCGGTCATCCGGGGCAGTGCCGTGAACCAGGACGGCGCCTCCAACGGCCTGACCGCGCCGAACGGTCCGGCGCAGCAGCGGGTGATCCGCAAGGCCCTGGCCGGCGCCGGGCTTTCCCCGTCCGACGTCGACGCGGTCGAGGGCCACGGTACGGGCACGGTGCTGGGCGATCCGATCGAGGCACAGGCACTCATGGCCACCTACGGGCAGAGCCGGGACCCGGAACAGCCGCTGTGGCTCGGATCGGTCAAGTCCGTCATCGGGCATACGCAGGCGGCGTCCGGCGTGGCCGGTGTGATCAAGATGGTCCAGGCGCTACGGCACGGCGTCCTCCCGGCAACCCAGCACCTGGACGCGCCCACCCCCCAGGTGGACTGGTCGGCCGGTGCGGTGGAGTTGCTGACCGACGCCCGGGAGTGGCCCCGGAACGGGCATCCTCGCCGGGCAGGGGTTTCCGCCTTCGGGGCCAGCGGGACGAACGCGCACCTGATCCTGGAGGAGGCGCCGCCGCAGGAGCTTCTCGCGGAGGATGCGGCGCCTGTGGGTGTGGTGCCGTTGGTGGTGTCGGCGGGGAGCGCGGGTTCGTTGGCGGGGCAGGCGGGGCGGCTGGCGTCGTACCTGGAGTCCGACGCTGCTGGGGGTGTGTCGCTGGGGGATGTGGCTGCGGGGTTGGTGTCGGGCCGTGCGGTGCTGGGTGAGCGTGCGGTGGTGGTGGCCGGTTCGGGTGAGGAGGCGCTGGCGGGGCTGGGGGCGTTGGCGCGGGGTGAGGACGCACCTGGTGTGGTGGCCGGCGGTGCGGGTTCGGGTGTGCCGGGCAAGGTGGTGTGGGTGTTCCCGGGGCAGGGCTCGCAGTGGGTGGGGATGGGCCGGGAGTTGTTGGACTCCTCGTCGGTCTTTGCTGAGCGGGTGGGGGAGTGTGCGGCCGCGTTGGAGCGGTGGGTGGACTGGTCGCTGGTGGATGTGCTGCGCGGTGACGTGGAGCCCGAGCTGCTGGATCGGGTGGATGTGGTGCAGCCGGCGAGTTTCGCGGTGATGGTGGGTCTGGCGGCGGTGTGGGCGTCGGTGGGTGTGGTGACGGATGCGGTGCTGGGTCACTCGCAGGGTGAGATCGCTGCTGCCTGTGTGGCGGGTGCGTTGTCGCTGGAGGATGCGACGCGTGTGGTGGCGCTGCGCAGTCAGGCCATCGCAGGGCAGCTGTCCGGGCGTGGCGGTATGGCTTCCGTCGCGCTGAGCGAGGAGGACGTGACCGAGCGGCTGGAGTTGTGGGCGGGCCGGGTGGAGGTGGCCGCGGTCAACGGCCCGTCCTCGGTGGTGATCGCCGGGGATGCCCAGGCACTGGACGAGGCGCTGGAGGCACTGGACGACCAGGGCGTCCGGGTGCGGCGGATCGCCGTGGACTATGCCTCGCATACGCGGCATGTGGAGGACGTCCGCGACACCCTCGCCGAAGCACTGGCCGGGATCGATGCGCAGGCGCCGGTGGTGCCGTTCTACTCGACCGTGACCGGGGGTTGGGTGGAGGACGCCGGGGTGTTGGACGGCGGGTACTGGTACCGCAACCTGCGCCAGCAGGTCCGTTTCGGCCCCGCGGTGGTGGCCTTGCTCGCCCAGGGCCACGGGGTCTTCGTGGAGGTCAGCGCTCACCCGGTGCTCGTCCAGCCGATCACCGAGATCGTCGATGAGGCCGACCGCGACGCCGGTGTGGTGGTGATCGGGTCGCTGCGGCGGGAGGACGGAGGCCTGCGGCGCCTGCTGACCTCGATGGCCGAACTGTTCGTACGGGGTATGACCGTGGACTGGACGGGGATCCTGCCCGCCGGGGCGGTGCCCGCGAGGGTGGATCTGCCGACCTACGCCTTCGACCACCAGCACTACTGGCTCCAGATGGCTGGAACGGCCACGGACGCGGCTTCATTGGGACTGGCCGGAGCCGAACACCCACTGCTCGGCGCGGTGGTGCAGTTGCCGCATTCCGACGGGCTGGTGTTCACCTCGCGGCTGTCGCTGCGCTCGCACCCCTGGCTGGCCGATCACGCGATCGGGGGTGTCGTGCTCATCCCCGGCACCGTGTACGTCGATCTCGCGGTGCGGGCCGGGGACGAGTTCGGCTACGGCGTCCTGGAAGAACTCGTGATCGAGGCGCCGTTGGTGCTGTCCGAGCACGGCGGGGTCAGGCTGCAGGTCGCCGTGGGCGGACCGGGCGAGAACGGCTCGCGCACGGTGGACGTGTACTCGCTGCGCGAGGACGCCGCCGGTGAGGGCGGCGCGGACGCGTGGACGCGGCACGCCACAGGACTGCTGTCGGCCTCGTCGCCGACCGACGGGACGGCGCAGGGATTCGACTTCGCCGCGTGGCCACCGCCGGGTGCGCAGCCGGTCGCGATCGGGGACTTCTACACCGATCTGCTCGAGCGCGGCTACGCGTACGGGCCTGCGTTCCAGGGCTTGCAAGCGGTGTGGCGGCGCGGCGAGGAGGTCTTCGCCGAGGCAGTCCTGCCCGCGGAACGGCGGGAGGAAGCCGGCAAGTTCGGTATCCACCCGGCGCTGCTGGACGCCGCCCTCCACACGAACGCCTTCGCCGATCCGGACGACGACCGGAAGGTGCTGCCGTTCGCGTGGAACGGGCTGGTGCTGCGTGCCGTGGGTGCCTCGGCACTGCGGGTGCGAGTCGCGCCGTGCGGCCCGGACGCACTGTCGTTCCAGGCTGCCGACGAGACGGGTGGCCTGGTCTTGACGATGGACTCGCTGGTGTCCCTGCCGGTGTCCACCGGCCAGTTGGGTGCCGCTGCGGCGGATGACAGCCGTGACTCGCTGTTCGGGGTGGAGTGGACCGAGCTGCCGTCGGGGCAGGGGGTGGAGTCTTCGCCGTCGTGGTTGCCGGTGTCCACGGCTGACGAGGTGACAGCTCTGGCCGGGAGCGGAGGCGTTCCGGTGGTGGCGGTCTTGGAGGCTGTCGGTGGTGAGGGTGTGGGTGCCGTACTGGCTTTGTGTTCGCGGGTGTTGGGTGTGGTGCAGGCGTGGCTGTCCGGGTCTGGGCTGGAGGAGTCGCGGCTGGTGGTGGTGACTCGGGGTGCGGTGCCGGCTGGGGTCGGCGGTGCGGTGAGCGACCCGGCGGGGGCGGCGGTGTGGGGTCTGGTCCGGGCTGCTCAGGCGGAGAATCCCGACCGGATCGTCCTGCTGGACACCGACACCGGCACCGACACCGGCACCGGCACTGATACCGGCACCGGCACCGGCACCGGCCCGGCTTTCGGTGGGGGAGCGGAGTCCGTTCTGGGGTCGGTGCTGGCCTGCGGGGAGCCCCAGGTGGCGGTGCGCGGAGGGACCCTCTCCGTACCCCGGCTGGTACGCGCCGCCGATCAAGTGCCAAGCAGCACCGCTGTGTTCGGACCCGAAGGAACCGTCCTGGTCACAGGCGCCACCGGGTCGTTGGGCGCTCTGGTGGCCCGGCATCTGGTCATCCGGCACGGTGTGCGTCATCTGGTGCTGGCCAGTCGCCGTGGCCCGGACGCCGAAGGTGTGGAGGAGCTGGTCGCCGAACTCACGGGGCAGGGCGCTGTGGTGTCGGTGGTGGCCTGTGATGTGTCCGACCGCGCCCAGGTCGAGGCCTTGCTGGCGTCGGTCCCGGACGAACACCGCCTGACCGGTGTGGTGCACGTGGCCGGTGTGCTGGATGACGGTGTGATCGGGACGTTGACTCCGGAGCGGTTGGCGAGGGTGTTCGCGCCGAAGGTGGACGCGGTACGCCACCTCGACGATCTGACCCGCGATCTGGACCTGGACGCGTTCATCGTGTTCTCGTCCGCCGCCGCGCTCATGGGGTCGGCCGGGCAGGGCAATTACGCGGCGGCGAACGCCTTCCTGGACGGATTGATGGCCGGCCGTCGGGCGGCGGGCCTGCCCGGTCTGTCGCTGGCCTGGGGCCTCTGGGAGCAGACCACCGGCATGACCGCACATCTCAGCAGCGTCGATCAGGCGCGTATGAGCCGTGGTGGCGTGCTGGCGATGACACCGGACGAGGGCTTGGCCGTATTCGACGTCGGCCTGCACATGGGCCGGGCGCTGCTGGTGCCGATCAAGCTGGACCTACGGACGTTGCGCACTCAGGCGGCGGCCGGTGGGGGAGTCCCGCATCTGCTGCGCGGCCTGGTACGCGCGGGCCGGCGCCAGGCACGGGCGGCCGCCGGGGACAGCGGCGGGCTGGTGCGCCGGCTCGCCGGGCTGCCCCCGGCCGAACAGGAAAGGGTGCTCCTGGACATCGTCCAGGCCGAGGCGGCCGGAGTACTCGGCTTCAGCGGACCCGAGCTGGCGCAGGGCACACGTGGATTCAGCGACATCGGGTTCGACTCCCTGACCGCGGTCGAACTGCGGAACCGGCTGAGTGCGGCGACCGGCGTCAAACTGCCGGCCACCCTGATCTTCGACTACCCGACCCCGCTGGCGCTCGCCCGTCACCTGCGCGACGAGCTGGGTGACAGGGCGGAAGGTGCCCCCGCCTCGGCCGTTGCCCTCACCGCGGACCCCGACGAACCGATCGCGATCGTCGGGATGGCGTGCCGGCTGCCGGGCGGTGTGGCGGATCCCGAGGATCTGTGGCGGATGGTGCACGAGGGCCGCGAGGGTATGTCGTCCTTCCCCGACGACCGAGGCTGGGACCTGGAGGACCTGTTCGACCCCGACCCTGACAGCGCGGGAACCTCCTACACCACCCAGGGCGGGTTCCTCCACGAAGCCGCGCAGTTCGACGCGGGGTTCTTCGGGATCTCGCCGCGTGAGGCGCTGGCGATGGACCCGCAGCAGCGGCTGCTGCTGGAGACCTCCTGGGAGGCGCTGGAGCGGGCGGGCATCGACCCGACCACGGCGCAAGGCGGCGACATCGGTGTCTTCTCCGGCGTCTCCATCCACGACTATCTCGAGTCCCTGAGCAACATGCCCGCCGAACTCGAAGGCTTTGTCACGACCGCCACAGCGGGAAGTGTGGCGTCGGGCCGGGTGTCGTACGTGTTCGGCTTCGAGGGTCCGGCGGTCACGGTGGACACGGCGTGCTCGTCTTCCTTGGTGGCGATGCATCTGGCCGCGCAGGCGCTGCGGCAGGGCGAGTGCTCGATGGCCCTGGCCGGCGGGGTCGCCGTGATGGGATCGCCGATCGGAGTCCTCGGCATGTCACGGCAGCGGGGCCTGGCCGCTGACGGACGCTGCAAGGCTTACGCGGACGGCGCGGACGGGACGGTGCTGTCCGAAGGCATCGGCCTGGTGGTGCTGGAGCGGTTGTCGGTGGCGCGGGAGCGTGGGCACCGGGTGCTGGCGGTGATCCGCGGTAGTGCGGTGAACCAGGACGGTGCGTCGAACGGCCTGACCGCGCCGAACGGTCCGTCGCAGCAGCGGGTGATCCGCAAGGCCCTGGCCGGCGCCGGGCTCTCCCCGTCCGACGTCGACGTGGTGGAGGGCCATGGCACGGGCACGGTGCTGGGTGATCCGATCGAGGCGCAGGCGTTGCTGGCGACGTACGGACAGGGCCGGGACCCGGAACAGCCGTTGTGGCTGGGCTCGTTGAAGTCGAACATCGGTCACACGCAGGCGGCGGCGGGCGTGGCCGGTGTGATCAAGATGGTGCAGGCACTGCGGCACGGTGTCATGCCTCCCACGCTGCATGCCCAGGAACCCACGACTCAGGTGGATTGGTCTGCCGGGGCCATCGAGTTGCTGACCGAGGCGCGAGAGTGGCCGCGGAACGGCCGTCCGCGCCGGGTTGGAGTGTCCTCGTTCGGCATCAGCGGGACGAACGCGCACCTGATTCTGGAGGAGGCGCCGCCGGAAGAGGCTGTCGCGGAGGAGGCGGCGCCTGTGGGTGTGGTGCCGTTGGTGGTGTCGGCGGGGAGCGCGGGTTCGTTGGCGGGGCAGGCGGGTCGGCTGGCGTCGTACCTGGAGTCTGACGCTGCTGGGGGCGTGTCGCTGGGGGATGTGGCTGCGGGGTTGGTGTCGGGCCGTGCGGTGCTGGGTGAGCGTGCGGTGGTGGTGGCCGGTTCGGGTGAGGAGGCGCTGGCGGGGCTGGGGGCGTTGGCGCGGGGTGAGGACGCACCTGGTGTGGTGGCCGGCGGTGCGGGTTCGGGTGTGCCGGGCAAGGTGGTGTGGGTGTTCCCCGGGCAGGGCTCGCAGTGGGTGGGGATGGGCCGGGAGTTGTTGGATTGCTCGCCGGTCTTTGCTGAGCGGGTGGGGGAGTGTGCTGCCGCGTTGGAGCGGTGGGTGGATTGGCCGCTGGTGGATGTGCTGCGCGGTGACGTGGAGCCCGAGCTGCTGGATCGGGTGGATGTGGTGCAGCCGGCGAGTTTCGCGGTGATGGTGGGTCTGGCGGCGGTGTGGGCGTCGGTGGGTGTGGTGACGGATGCGGTGCTGGGTCACTCGCAGGGTGAGATCGCTGCTGCGTGTGTGGCGGGTGCGTTGTCGCTGGAGGATGCGGCGCGTGTGGTGGCTCTGCGCAGTCAGGCCATCGCACGTCAGCTGTCCGGGCGTGGCGGTATGGCTTCCGTCGCGCTGAGCGAGGAAGACGCGACCGAGCGGCTGGAGCGCTGGGCGGGCCGGGTGGAGGTGGCCGCGGTCAACGGCCCGTCCTCGGTGGTGATCGCCGGGGATGCCCAGGCACTGGACGAGGTGCTGGAGGCGCTGTCCGGCGAAGGCGTCCGGGTGCGGCGGATCGCCGTGGACTACGCCTCCCACACCCGGCATGTGGAGGACATCCGCGACACCCTCGCCGAAGCACTGGCCGAAATCACCGCACAGGCCCCGGTGGTGCCGTTCTACTCGACCGTGACCGGGGGTTGGGTGGAGGACGCCGGGGTGTTGGACGGTGGGTACTGGTACCGCAACCTGCGCCAGCAGGTCCGTTTCGGCCCCGCGGTGGTGGCCTTGCTCGCCCAGGGCCACGGGGTCTTCGTGGAGGTCAGTGCGCGTCCGGTGTTGGTGCAGCCGGTCACGGAGATCGTCGATGACGCCGACAGCGACGCCGGTGTGGTGGTGACCGGGTCGCTGCGGCGGGAGGACGGAGGCCTGCGGCGCCTGCTGGCCTCGATGGCCGAGCTGTTCGTCTGCGGAGTAGCGCTGGACTGGACGGGGATCCTGCCCGCCGGGACCGTGTCTGCACGCGTGGACCTGCCGACGTACGCCTTCGATCACCGGCATTACTGGCTGCAGCCGGCTGCGTCGGCGACCGACGCGGCGTCGTTGGGGCAGGCGACGGCCGATCACCCACTGCTCGGCGCGGTGGTGCAGTTGCCGCAGTCGGACGGCCTGGTGTTCACCTCGCGGCTGTCGTTGCGGTCGCACCCGTGGCTGGCGGATCACATGATCGGCGGTGTGGTGCTGGTCCCCGGCACGGCCCTGGTGGAGTTGGCGGTACGGGCCGGTGACGAGGCCGGATGTGGAGCGCTGGAAGAACTCGTGACCGAGGCGCCGTTGGTGGTGCCCGAGCACGGTGGAGTTCGGGTGCAGGTCGCGGTGGGCGGACCGGGCGGGGACGGCTCGCGCACGGTGGACGTGTACTCCCTGCGCGAGGATGCCGTCGGCGAGGGTGGCGCGGATGTGTGGACGCGGCATGCCACCGGTGTGCTGTCGGCGACGGTTGGGCCGGAGGCTGGCGATGCAAGGTTCGACTTCGTCGCGTGGCCGCCGCCGGGTGCGCAGCAGGTGGAAGCCGGGGACCTTTACGCGAACCTTGCCGAGTGCGGTTACGGGTACGGCCCGGCGTTCCAGGGCGTGCGGGCGGTGTGGCGCCGTGGCGAGGAGGAGGTCTTCGCCGAGGTCGCCCTGCCCGAGGAGCAGCGCAAGGAGGCCGGCCGGTTCGGTATCCATCCCGCCCTGCTGGACGCCGCCCTCCACGTTGGGATAGTCGGCGCCGTAGCGGCTGATGGTGACGTCGCAGGTGACCCCGACGGGCAAGTGGTGCGGCAACCGCTTGACTGGAACGGACTGGTGTTGCATGCCGCGGGCGCCTCTGCGCTGCGGGTACGGCTGGTGCCCGGTGAGCCTGGCACCTTGTCGCTGGAGGCGGCGGACGAGGCCGGCGGGCTGGTGCTGACGACGGACTCGCTGGTGTTGCGGGCGGTGTACACCGACCAGTTGGATGCCGCGGCGGCAAGCGCGGCGACCGCCAACTCCTTGTTCCGGGTGGAGTGGACCGAGCTGCCGTCGGGGCAGGGGGCGGAGTCTTCGCCGTCGTGGGTGGCGGTGGCCACCGCTGACGAGGTGGCGACTCTGGCCGATGACGTGCTGGCGGGTGCGGACGTTCCGGCGGTGGCGGTTCTGGAGGCTGTCGGTGATGAGGGCGAGGATGCCGTACTGGCTCTGTCCTCACGGGTGTTGGGTGTGCTGCAGGCGTGGCTGTCCGGGGCCGGGCTGGAGGAGTCGCGGCTGGTGGTGGTGACCCGGGGCGCGGTACCCGCGGGTGACGACGGTGCGGTGAGCGACCCGGCGGGAGCAGCGGTATGGGGCCTGGTGCGTGCCGCCCAGGCCGAGCACCCCGACCGGATCATCCTGCTGGACACCGACCCCGGCTCGGTTTCCGGTGACGGAGCGGAATCCGTGCTCGGTTCGGTGCTTGCCTGCGGGGAGCCCCAGGTGGCTGTCCGTGGCACGGCACTGTCGGCCCCTCGGCTCGGCCGTGCGACCGGTCAAGCCGTCGATGGCGGCCCGGTGTTCGGACCGGAGGGGACCGTCCTGGTCTCGGGTGCAGGGGCCCTGGGCGCTCTGGCGGCACGGCACCTGGTCACCCGGCACGGTGTCCGGCATCTGATGCTGGCGAGTCGGCGGGGTGCGGACGCCGAGGGTGTGCCGGAATTGATCGCCGACCTCACCGCGCAGGGCGCGTCGGTGTCGGTGATGGCCTGTGATCTGTCCGACCGTGCTCAGGTGGAGGGCCTGCTGGCGTCGGTGCCGGACGAGCACCGTCTGACCGGTGTCGTGCACACGGCCGGTGTACTGGATGCCGGCGTGATCGGGACGTTGACCCCGGAGCGGTTGGCGAGGGTGTTCGTGCCGAAGGTGGACGCGGTCCGGCACCTCGATGAGTTGACCCGGAGTCTGGA
>NZ_JBVIIT010000030.1:0-22222 GCF_055569615.1 Streptomyces sp. NPDC031379
TGGCGGTCGCGGCGGCCCGTCGGGACCGGGGTGAGGCGGCCACGGTGTTCGCGGCGCTCGCCGCCCTGCACGCCCACGGCGTGGACGTGGACTGGCATCCGGCCTACGCCGGTCTGGTCGACGCGGACCGGCCCGTGCCCGTGGACCTGCCGACGTACCCCTTCGAGCACCAGCGCTACTGGGCGGACGGCACGGGTGCCACCGCCTCGGTCGCCTCGGCCGGGCTGGAGACGGTCGAGCACGCCGTGCTGTCGGCGGCCGTCGACCTCGCGGACGAGGACGGCCTGGTACTGACCGGCCGCTTCGCCCTCCGCGAGCAGGACTGGCTGGCCGACCACACCATCGTCGGCGCGGTCGTCGTACCCGGCACGGCCTTCGTGGAGCTGGCCGTCCGGGCCGCCGACCGCGTGGGCTGCGACGAGGTCGAGGAACTGGTCCTCGGATCCCCGCTGGTGATGTCGGACCAGGAGACCGTCGACCTGCAGATCGTGCTCGGTCGGCCCGACGGGTCCGGCCGGCGCACCATCGGCATCCACAGCCGCCCGGGCGGCACGGAGGGCCGGACCGCGCCGTGGACCCGGCACGCCACCGGTGTCCTCGCGCCCGGCGCCACCGTGCCCGGACCCGACCTGACGGCCTGGCCGCCGCCCGCGCCCGAACTGCCCGTCGCCGACGCCTACCAGCGGCTGGCCGCCCACGGTCTCGGCTACGGACCGGCGCTGCGCGGCATGACCCGCGCCTGGGGCAGCGGGGACGACCTGTGGGCGGAGGTGGAACTGCCGGCCGGCACCGCCGCCGCCGGGTACGGTGTGCACCCCGCGCTGCTGGACGCGGCGCTCCACCCCTTCGCGCTGCTCGCGGTCGAGGGCGCCGGAGCGGACACCGCTCCGGTCCGGGTGCCCTTCTCCTGGAACGGCGTCCGGCTGCACGCGTCCGGCGCGACCGCACTGCGGGTGCACCTCGCGCGTCGCGGCGAGGACATGGTGGCCCTCGAGGTCGCCGACGCTGCGGGCTCGCCGGTCGTGTCGGTCGCGTCCCTGGTGTTCCGGGCCATCGCGCCGGAGCAGCTGAGCGCCGCCGGCGCCCAGGGACACGACGCGCTGCTCACCACCACCTGGAGCCCCGTACCGGCCGGCCCGGCCGGCGCGCCGCACGTGGCGGTCATCGGCCCCGACGACCTCGGACTGACGGGCGTGGAGCGCCACCCGACGCCCGCGGCGCTGGCCGAGGCGGTCGCGGCCGGAGCCCGGCTGCCCGATGTCGTCCTGACGGCCGTCGGCCGCACGAGCCGCACGGACCGCACGGAGGACGGAGACACTTCCGCGGACGGCACGGCCGTACCCGCCGCCGTCCACGACACGGTCGCGCAGGTGCTGACGCTGCTCCAGGAATGGGTGGCCGACGAGCGGCTGGCCGGCTGCCGACTGGCCCTGGTGACCCGGGGCGCGGTCGCCCCCGAGGCCGGGCACGGCCCGGACGATCTGGTCGCCGCTCCGGTGTGGGGTCTGGTCCGTGCGGCGCAGGCCGAGCACCCGGGCCGGTTCCTGCTGCTGGACCTGGACGGCGATCCGGCCTCGGCGCGCGCCGCGCTGACCGCGCTCGCCGTCGACGAGACCCAGCTGTCCGTGCGGGAAGGCAGGCTGTTCGCGCCGCGGCTCGTCCGGGCACAGCTCGGCGGCCGGCTCGTGCCGCCGGCGGACGCACCGGCCTGGCGACTGGACGCCGTACCCAGGGGGTCACTGGCCAACCTGGCGCTGGTGCCCGTCCCGGTCCCGGCCGGGCCGCCCGGTGCCGGACGCGTCCGGGTCGCGGTCCGGGCGGCGACACTCGACAACCAGGACGTGCTGGCGGCCCTCGGCATGCTGCCCGGCGAGGTGCCGCTGGGCGCGGAGGGCGCCGGAACCGTGACCGAGGTCGGTCCCGGCGTCACCGGACTCGCCCCCGGCGACCGGGTGTTCGGCCTGTTCCCCGGCGCCGTCGCCTCCCTCGCGGAGACCGACCACCGGCTGCTCGCGCCGATACCCGCCCAGTGGTCGTACGCACAGGCCGCCACCCTGCCGCTGTCCTCCCTCGCCGCCGACCGGGCCCTGCGCGCGCTGGCCGCCGACCGGCCGGGACGCACGCTGCTGGTGCGCTCGGCGGACAGTGGCGCGGGTCCTGCGGTGGTGCGACTGGCCCGGCACCACGGCTGGGAGGTCCAGACGGTGGCCGCGGACTCCCCGCGGCTTCCCGACGGCCCGTTCGACGCGGTCCTCGACGCCGCCGAACTCCTGCCGTGGCCGGACCGGCACACCCCCGAGGAGGCCGTGGAGGCGTTCGCCGCACTGGCGCCGCTGTGGGCGCAGGGCGTGCTCGCCCCGCTGCCCGCCGCGGTGCGTGAGGTGGCCGGCGTCCGTGAGTCGCTGAGCCTGCTCAACGAGACCGGCCAGGCCCAGAAGGTCGTCCTGACCGTCCCGGCCGCACCCCGGCCGGACGGCACCGTGCTGATCACCGGCGGCACCGGCGGACTCGGTGCCCTGCTCGCCCGGCATCTGGTCGAGGAGCGCGGGGTACGGCGTCTGCTGCTGACCAGTCGGCGTGGTGCTGCGGCTCCGGGGGCGGAGGAGCTGGTCGCGGAGTTGCGGGAGTCGGGGGCGGAGGTGACGGTCGCGGCCTGTGACGTGGCGGACCGGGCGGCGCTGGCCGCTCTGCTGGAGACGGTTCCGGCCGGGCATCCGCTGACCGCCGTCGTGCACGCCGCGGGTGTCCTCGACGACGGAACCCTGGAGACGCTGACCCCGGAACGCTGCGCCGCCGTACTGGCCCCCAAGGCCGACGCCGCCTGGCACCTGGCCGAGCTGACCCACGACCTCGACCTGGCCTCCTTCACGCTGTTCTCCTCACTCGCCGGCGTCCTCGGCAACGCGGGCCAGGGCAACTACGCGGCGGCCAACGCCTTCCTCGACGCCCTCGCCGCCCGCCGCCGCGCCGAGGGACTCCCCGCGACCTCCCTCGCGTGGGGCCCCTGGGCCACCGACGGGATGGCCGGCGACCTCGCCGCGGCCGACCTCGGGCGGCTGACCCGGCTCGGCGCCGTACCGCTGACGACCGACGAGGGCCTCGCCCTGTTCGACGCGGCGGCCGCCCTGCCCGGAGCACTCGTGGCGGCCCGCCTGGCGCCGCCCCGGAACCCGGACGGCGAGGTGCCGCCCGTACTGCGCGGCCTGTTCCCGCGCCCGGCCCGCCGGGCCGCCCAGGCGGCGGCCGCACCCCGGTCCGCGCTCGCCGACCGGCTGGCCCGGCTGCCGGAGTCCGGCCGGGCACAGGCCCTGACCGACCTCGTCCGCGAGCATGTCGCGGACGTCCTCGGCCACTCCGGGCCCGCCACCGTCGACCCGGCCCGGCCCTTCAAGGAGTCCGGCTTCGACTCGCTCACCGCCGTCGAACTGCGCAACCGCCTCGACGCGGCGACCGGCCTGCGGCTGCCGGCCACCCTGGTCTTCGACCACCCCACCCCGGAGGCCGTCGCCGCCCTGCTGCTCGAACGGGTCGCGCCCTCCGGACCGCGGCCCGCCCTTCCCGGCACCGGCGGCACGGCGACCCCGGACGACGAGGACGCCATCGCCATCATCGCCATGAGCTGCCGTTACCCCGGCGGTGCGAACGACCCCGAGGCGCTGTGGCGGCTGGTCGCCGACGGCCGGGACGCGACCTCCGCCTTCCCGACCGACCGCGGCTGGCGCGTCGAGGACCTGTACGACGCGGACCCGGACGTCCTGGGCACCGCGTACACCCGGCGCGGCGGCTTCGTCGACCACGCCGACGCCTTCGACGCCGGCTTCTTCGGCATCTCGCCCCGTGAGGCGCTGGCCATGGACCCGCAGCAGCGGCTGCTGCTGGAAACCGCCTGGGAGGCCTTCGAACGGGCCGGCATCGATCCCGCCGCCGTGCGGGGCAGCGACACCGGCGTGATCCTCGGCGTCGTACCCGCCGAGTACGTCTCCCGCCCGCCCGGCACCCCGCACGACCTCGAGGGCTACCTGCTGACCGGCAACACCACCAGCGTCGCCGCCGGACGAGTGGCCTACACCTTCGGCCTGCAGGGCCCCGCCTTCACCGTCGACACCGCCTGCTCCTCGTCCCTCGTGGCGATCCACCTGGCCGCCCGCGCCCTGCGCAACGGCGAGTGCTCACTGGCCCTCACCGGAGGGGCCACGGTCATCGCCAGCCCCACGGTGTACGTCGAGTTCAGCCGCCAGCGCGCCCTCTCGCCGGACGGCCGCTGCCGGGCGTTCGCGGCGGGCGCGGACGGCACGGGTTTCGCCGAGGGTGCCGGGATGCTGCTGCTGGAGCGGCTGTCGGACGCGCGGCGCAACGGGCACCAGGTGCTGGCCGTGATCCGGGGCAGCGCCGTCAACCAGGACGGCGCCTCGAACGGTCTTACGGCGCCGAACGGTCCGGCCCAGCAGCGGGTGATCCGGCAGGCGCTGGCGGACGCCGGCTTGTCGGCGGCGGACGTGGACGTGATCGAGGCGCACGGCACCGGCACGACGCTGGGCGACCCGATCGAGGCCGAGGCGCTGATCGCGACGTACGGCCAGGAGCGCTCGGCGGACCGGCCGTTGTGGCTGGGGTCGTTGAAGTCGAACGTCGGGCACACCCAGGCCGCGGCGGGTGTCGGTGGTGTGATCAAGATGGTGGAGGCCATCCGGCACGCCGAGATGCCGCGCACCCTGCATGTGGACGAGCCGTCCCCGCACGTGGACTGGTCCGCGGGCACGGTCCGGCTGCTGACCGAGCCCCAGCAGTGGAAGGGCGACGACCCGCGCCGGGCCGGAGTTTCCTCCTTCGGAGTCAGCGGCACCAACGCCCACGTGATCCTCGAGCAGGCTCCGGACGACGAACGGCCCGCTCCCGCTCCGCAGGTGCCCCAGGGCACGCCGCTGCCCTGGGTGCTCTCCGCCCGGAGCGCCGGCGCCCTGCGGGAACAGGCCCGTCGACTGCTGGACCGGCTCACGGCGAACCCGGACGCCGATCCGGCCGCCCTCGCGGCGGCCCTCGTCACCACCCGGGCCGAGTTCGAGCACCGGGCCGTGATCGTCGGCTCCGACCGCGCCGAACTCGTCCAGGGCCTGACTGCGCTCGCCGACGACGCCCCCGCCCCCCATCTGGTCTCCGGCCTCGCGGAGAGCCGGATCGACCCGGTGTTCGTCTTTCCGGGGCAGGGGTCGCAGTGGGTGGGGATGGGCCGGGAGTTGCTGGCGAGTGAGCCGGTGTTCGCGGAGCGTCTTGCCGAGTGTGCGGTGGCGTTGGAGCCGTTCACGGGGTGGTCGGTGGTGGATGTGCTGCGGGGCGGGGCGGATGCGCCGTCGTTGGAGCGTGTCGATGTGGTGCAGCCGGTGCTGTTCGCGGTGATGGTGTCGTTGGCCGCGGTGTGGCAGGGGTTCGGTGTGCGTCCGGCGGCTGTGGTGGGGCATTCGCAGGGGGAGATCGCGGCCGCGTGTGTGGCGGGTGCGTTGAGTCTGGAGGACGCGGCGCGGGTCGTGGCGTTGCGCAGCAAGGCGATCACGGCACTGGCCGGACAGGGCGGCATGCTCTCCGTCGCGACCTCCGCCGAACGCGCTGCCGCCCTCATCGCCGACCGGCCCGGACAGCTCGCGCTCGCCGCCGTCAACGGTCCCACCGCCGTGGTCGTCTCCGGCGACGGAGAGGCCCTCGACGAACTGGCCGACCACCTCGCCCGCGAGGGGGTACGCACCCGCCGGATCCCCGTCGACTACGCCTCGCACTCGGCCCACGTCGAAGCCATCGAGGAGGAGCTGGGCACCCTGCTGGCCGGACTCGAACCCCGCTCCGCCGAGGCCGAGTTCTGGTCGACGACGACAGCCGGACGGCTCGCCGACACCACGGTCCTGGACGGCGCGTACTGGTACCGCAACCTGCGCCGGACGGTGCGCTTCCACGAGGTCGTCGCGGCGCTGGCCGAGCAGGGCCACCGGCTGTTCGTGGAGAGCAGCCCCCACCCCGTGCTCGCGGCGGCGGTCCAGGAGACACTGGACACCGCCGCACCCGGCGTCGCCGGGGCGCTCGGCACGCTGCGGCGCGACGACGGCGGCCGCAGGCGGCTGCTGCTGTCACTGGCCGAGGCATACGTCCAGGGGGCCCCGGTCGCCTGGCGCGGACTGCTCGCCGGGACACCCGCCGATCCGGCCGCGCTGCCCACCTACCCCTTCCAGCGGGAGCGGTACTGGCTCGAGCCGGCCGGGCCGCAGCGCCCCGCCTCCGCGGCCGGCCCGGAGGGCCACGGGCATCCGCTGCTCGACACCGCCGTCGTCCTGGCGGGCGACGCGGGTGTCCTGCTCACCGGGACGCTCTCGCTCGAGGCCCACCCGTGGCTGGCCGACCACGCCGTGGACGGTGTGGTCCTGCTGCCCGGCACCGCGTTCCTCGAAGTCGCCCTGCACGCCGGCCGGCAGACCGGCTGCGCCGAGGTCGAGGACCTCACCCTGGAGGCTCCGCTCGCCCTGCCCGCGACCGGCGAGACCCGGTTGCAGGTGCTGGTGGGCCCGGCCGACGCCGAGGGCCGCCGCCCGGTCACCGTGCACTCCCGCCCGGCGACCGACGGGCCGGGGCAGGAGGCGGACTGGACACGGCATGCCTCCGGCACCGTACGGCCCGCGACGGCGCCCGCCCCGTCGGCGGCACCGGCCGGCGCCCCCTGGCCGCCGGCGGGCGCGGCGCCGGTCGACGTCGACGCCTTCTACCCCCTGCTCGCCGAGCGCGGCTACGGCTACGGCCCGGGCTTCCAGGGGCTGCGCGCCGCCTGGCGACGGGACGGACACCTCTTCGCCGAGGTGCGGCTGCCCGGGGGCGACGGCTTCCCCCTGCACCCCGCGCTGCTCGACGCGGCCCTGCACGTGCTGGCCCTCGAGGCGGCCACCGAACCCGCCGACGACGGGATCCGCCTGCCCTTCGCGTGGAGCGGGGTCCGGCTGCACGCGACCGGAGCCACGGCGCTGCGCGTCGAGGTGACCCCGATCGGCCAGGACGCCGTGTCGCTGACGCTGAGCACCCCGGACGGCACCCCGCTCGCCACCGTGGACGAACTCACCGTCCGTCCGATCGGCGCCCGGCAGCTGGCCGCCCTGCGCACCGCCGGCCACCTGCCGCTGCACCACGTGGAATGGGCCGAACTGCCGCCCGCCCCGGCCTCGTCCGAGCCGTCCTGCGTGCTGCTGCACGCCGTGGAGGAGGAGCGCACCCCCACCGGCAACCCGGCCGTGGACCCGGAGCTGCTGGCCCTCGCCGCCCTGGCCGAGGCCGAGCGGGTGCCCGACCTCGTGCTGGTGCGGTCCACGGCCGCACCGGACGACGGCAGCCCCGAAGCGGTCCGGGACGCGCTCCACCGCGTACTGGAACTGGTCCAGACCTGGCTGGAGGACGAGCGCTTCGACGGCTCCCGGCTGGTCGTGTGCACCCGGAACGCGGCCGGCGCCGACCCCGGCACCCGGCTCACCGGCCTCGCCGACGCGGCCGTGTGGGGACTCGTCCGCTCCGCCCAGTCCGAACACCCCGACCGGCTGGCCCTCCTCGATCTGGACGAGGACGCCGACCGGCTCGCGCCCACCCATCCGGTGCTGTCCCGGCTGGCCGCCGGGGAACCGCAACTCGCCCTGCACGACGGCCGCGTCCTCGCCCCCCGGCTCACCCTCGCCGGACCGCCGCCCACCAGCACCGACCCGGCGGAGCACGCCGATCTGCCCGGCGCCGTCCGGCCGGCCGGCCTCGACCCGGCGGGCACGGTCCTGATCACCGGCGGCACCGGCACGCTCGGCGCCCTGGTCGCCCGGCACCTGGTCGCCGCACACGGCGTACGGCACCTGCTGCTCACCAGCCGGCGGGGCGAGGACGCCCCCGGAGCCGCCGAACTCGTCGCCGAACTGGCGGAGTCGGGCGCCGAGGCGACGGTCGCCGCCTGTGACGTGGGTGACCGGGCGGCGCTGGCGGACCTGCTCGCGGGCGTTCCCGCCGGGCATCCGCTGACCGCCGTCGTGCACACCGCGGGCGTCCTCGACGACGGCGTCGTCGGCTCGCTCACCCCGAGCCGGCTCGACACCGTACTGCGGGCCAAGGCCGACGCGGCGTGGCATCTGCACGAGCTGACCCAGGACCTGGACCTGACCGCGTTCGTGCTGTTCTCCTCCGTCGCCGGCACCCTGGGCAGCCCGGGCCAGGCCAACTACGCCGCCGCCAACGCCTACCTCGACGCCCTCGCCCGGCACCGCCGGGCCACGGACCGGCCGGCCCTGTCGCTGGCCTGGGGGCTGTGGGCCGAGTCCAGCGGCATGACCGGCCACCTCGACGGCGCTCACCTCGAACGGCTGCGGCGCGGCGGCGTCGTGCCGCTCACCGGCGACGACGGGCTCGCCCTGTTCGACGCCGGGCTGCGCTCGGGACGTCCCGCACTGGTCCCCGTCCGGCTGGACACCGCCGCGCTGCGGCAGGCGGCGGCCCAGGACACCCTGCCCGCCCTGCTCCGCGACCTGGTCCCCGCCCCCGGCCGCGACACCGCGAGCCCCGAGACGGAGGCCCCGGCCGTCGACCGGATCCTCGCCCTCCCGGCCGAGCAGCGCGACGAGGCACTCCTCGACCTGGTGCGGGCCACCGTGGCCGCGGTCCTCGGCCACGCCTCACCGGAGTCGGTGGATCCGCTCCAGGCGTTCAAGGAGATCGGCTTCGACTCGCTCACCGCGGTCCAGCTGCGCAACCGTCTCAACGCCGCGACCGGGCTGCGGCTGGCGGCGACCCTCGTCTTCGACCACCCCACGCCCGCGGCGCTCGCCGCCCACCTGGGGACCGAGCTGCTCCCGCCGGTCACCGCCCCGGCGGACGACCTGCTGGCCCGGCTGACCGAGCTGGAGGACGCGCTGCCCGACGAGGCGGCGGACGAGGAGACCAGACACCTGGTCACCGCCCGGCTGGAGGCGGTGCTCGCCCGCTGGCGCCGGCCCGCGGCCGGCGAGCCGGCCGAGCGGCTCCGGGAGGCGTCCACCGACGAGATCTTCGCCTTCATCGACAACGAACTCGGCCGACGCACCACCTGAGCGCCCACGGCACGGCTGCGGCCGCCCGCCGACGAGGCTGAGAAGAGGCTGAACCTACATGACAAACGAAGAGAAGCTCGTCGACTACCTCAAGTGGGTCACGGCCGACCTCCAGCGGACCCGCGAACGCCTCCAGGAGGTGGAGGCCGAACGGCTGGAGCCGATCGCCGTGGTCGGCATGGCGTGCCGCTTCCCCGGCGACGTCCGCGCCCCGGAGGACCTGTGGAAGCTGGTGGCCGCCGGCGCCGACGCCATCGGCGACCTGCCCGCCGACCGGGACTGGGATCCGGACCTGTACGACCCGGACCCCGACCGGGCCGGCCGCGTCACCACCCGGCAGGGCGGCTTCCTCCACGACGCCGCCGAGTTCGACGCCGAGTTCTTCGGCATGAGCCCGCGCGAGGCACTCGCCGTCGACCCGCAGCAGCGGCTGCTGCTGGAGACCTCCTGGGAGGCGGTGGAAGGCGCGGGCATCGTCCCCGGCACCCTCCGCGGCGAGCGCGTCGGGGTGTACGTCGGCGCGATGTACGGCGACTACGGCTCCCGGTTGCGCCAGGTACCGAGCGACCTCGAGGGCTTCATCGGCAGCGGCAGCGCGGGCAGCGTGGCCTCGGGCCGTATCGCCTACACCCTCGGGCTCGAGGGGCCGGCGGTGACCGTGGACACGGCCTGTTCCTCGTCCCTCGTGGCCGTCCACCTGGCCGCCCAGGCGCTGCGGCGCGGCGAGTGCTCCCTGGCCCTGTCCGGCGGGGTGACGGTGATGGCGACCCCTGGCGTCTTCGTGGAGTTCAGCCGCCAGCGCGGACTCGCCCCGGACGGTCGCTGCAAGGCGTTCGCGGCGGGCGCGGACGGCACGGGTTTCGCCGAGGGTGCCGGGATGCTGCTGCTGGAGCGGCTGTCGGACGCGCGGCGCAACGGGCACCAGGTGCTGGCCGTGATCCGGGGCAGCGCCGTCAACCAGGACGGCGCCTCGAACGGGTTGACGGCGCCGAACGGTCCGGCCCAGCAGCGGGTGATCCGGCAGGCGCTGGCGGACGCCGGCTTGTCGGCGGCGGACGTGGACGTGATCGAGGCGCACGGCACCGGCACCTCGCTCGGCGACCCGATCGAGGCCGAGGCGCTGATCGCGACCTACGGCCAGGAACGCCAGGCGGACCGGCCGTTGTGGCTGGGGTCGTTGAAGTCGAACATCGGGCACACCCAGGCCGCGGCCGGTGTCGGTGGTGTGATCAAGATGGTGGAGGCCATCCGGCACGCCGAGATGCCGCGCACCCTCCACGTGGACGAGCCCTCGCCGCACGTGGACTGGTCCGCGGGCACGGTCCGCTTGCTGACCGAGTCCCGGGAGTGGCCGTCGGCCGGTCCCCGCCGGGCGGCGGTGTCCTCCTTCGGCATCAGCGGCACCAACGCCCACCTGATCCTCGAGCAGGCCCCCGACGAGGACCGGCCCGCTGCCGTGGCGACGCCCGCCCCGCTGCTGCTGTCGGCGCGGTCGCCGGAGGCGCTGCGGGAACAGGCGGCCCGGCTGCACGCTCACCTGACGGCACGGCCCGAGATCGGGGCCGGGGACGCGGCGCACACCCTCGCCACCGCACGTACGACGTTCCCGCACCGGGCCGCCGTCCTGGGCACCGACCGCGACGAACTGCTCGCCGGGCTCGAAGCCCTGGCCGCGGGCCGGGAGACCCCGGGCGCGATCCGGGGGAGGGCCGTCACCAGGAACCGTACGGCGTTCCTCTTCACCGGGCAGGGCGCGCAGCGAGTCGGCATGGGACGGGAGTTGTACCGGTCCTTCCCGGTGTTCGCCGCTGCCCTGGACGAGCTGTGCGGGCATCTGGACCCGCTGCTGGGACGGCCGCTGCGGGACGTGATGTTCGACGGTCCGGCCGAGACGCTGGACCGCACGGCCTTCACCCAGCCCGCGCTGTTCGCCTACGAGGTGGCGCTGTTCCGGCTCGTCGAGTCCTATGGCGTACGTCCGGACGTGCTCATCGGGCACTCGGTGGGGGAGCTGGCGGCGGCCCACGTCGCCGGCGTGTTGTCGTCGGGCGATGCGTGCGCGCTCGTGGCGGCGCGCGGGCAGCTGATGGAGGCCGCCACATCGGGCGGAGCGATGCTCGCCGTGCGGGCCGCGCCCGAGGAGGTCGCCGCCTCGCTGCCGGAGGGCGACCGGGTGGCGATCGCCGCGGTGAACTCCCCGCGCTCCACGGTCGTCTCCGGGGACGCCGACGCCGTGGCCGTGACGGCCGCGTACTGGCGGGAACGCGGAGTCAAGGTACGCGCCCTGCAGGTCAGCCACGCCTTCCACTCCGCGCACATGGACCCGGCCCTCGACAAGTTCCGCGCAGTGGCCGCCGGCGTCGAGTTCCGTCCGCCGGCCCTGCCGGTCCTGTCCAACCTGACCGGTGAGGAGGCCACCGCCGAGCAGCTTTCGTCCCCGGACTACTGGACCCGGCACATCCGGGAGACCGTCCGCTTCGCCGACTGCGTCGGCGGCGCCCAGGCCCGCGCAGTGACCGCCTTCCTGGAGATCGGGCCCGACGCGGTGCTCGCCCCGCTGGCCGCCGAGTCCCTCACGGCCGAGGCGCTCACCGTGCCGGCCGTGCAGCGCGACCGGTCCGAGGCGCAGAGCCTGCTCGCGGCCGTGTGCCGGCTCCAGCTGCACGGGGTCGCGGTGGACCGGTCCGCGCTCGTCCCGCCGGCCGGCACGATCGAACTGCCGACGTATGCCTTCCAGCGTCGCCGGTACTGGCTGCGGGACACGGCCGGGGAGCCGGGCGAGCGGCTCGACGACTGGTTCTGGACGGCCGTGGCGAACGACGACAGCGGGGCGCTCGCCGACACCCTCGGCCTCACGCCCGACCAGGTGGCCGGCGCCCAGGAGCTGCTGGCCGCCGCGCGGCGGTGGCGGGAGGACAGGCTGCGGGCGGCCGCCGCTCCCGACGACCCACTGCCGGCGGGGGGCACCCGGGCGGCCGTCGCCGACGGTCTGCCGTCCGGCCCCGAGGCGCTGGCCGAACAGCTGGCGGATCACGACCGGGCCGGTCGGGAGCGTGTGCTGCTGGCCATGGTCCGCACCATGGCGGCCGACGTACTCGCGCTGCCCGGTCCGGACGCCCTCGATGAGGAGGTCGACTTCCTCGACGTCGGGTTCTCCTCGCTGACCGCGGTGGAGCTGCGCAACCGCCTGTGCGCCGTGACCGGGCTGCCGCTGCCGCCCAGCGTCATCTACGACCTGCCCACCCCGCTCGCCGTGGCCGCCTACCTGGACGAGGAGCTGGGCGAGCGGGAAGCGACGGGCGTTGCGAGCCTGGAGGAGGTGACGGCGTGAACGACACCGTGGTGATCGCCGGCGGCGGACCCGCCGGCCTGATGCTGGCCTGTGAACTCGGGCTGGCCGGGGTACCCGCCGTGGTACTGGAGGAGCGGCCGGTCCGTGAGCGGTCGTCCGGTGGCATGCTGCTGCACGCCCGCTCGGTCGACGCGCTGCGCAGGCGCGGCCTCGCGGACCGCTTCCGCGACGCCGGCACGCCCGTGTGGCCGCGCACGCACTTCGCCTTCCTCTGGCTCGACCTGACCGAACTCGGTGAGACCGACTACGACCTGATCGTCCCCCAGTGGCGTACCGAGGAACTGCTGGAGCAGCGCGCCGTCGAGCTGGGCGCGCGCATCCTGCGCGGTCACCGGGTGACCGGGCTGCGGCAGGACGACGACGGGGTCGAGGTCCGGGTCGGCTCCGCCGCGGGCGAACAGGTGTTGCGCTGCGCCTATCTGGTGGGATGCGACGGCCCGCACAGCACCGTGGCGGCGCTGGGCGGCTTCGGTTTCCAGGTGCTGGCGCCGTCGTACTACGGTGTGATCGCCGACGTGGCGGTCTCCGGCGACGCCCAGGAGCACTTCCGGGCCGGCGTCCATCCGGAGGGCCAGTTCGGCGTGCTGCCCATGAACCCGCGCGACCCGTCCGAAGTGCGGCTGATGACGGTCGAGTTCGACCGTGAACCGCCCGCCGCCGACGTGCCGGTGACGGCCGAGGAGATGCGGGCGGCGATCCGGCGGATCACCGGCGCGGACGCCGAGTTCGCCGAGCCGCGCTGGATGACGCGGTACGGCAGCCCCACGCGGCTGGCCACCTCCTACCGGGAGGGACGGCTGCTGCTCGCCGGCGACGCCGCCCACCCGCACCCGCCGTCCTCCGGCAACGGTCTGAACACGGCGCTGCACGACAGCGTGAACCTGGGGTGGAAGCTCGCGGCGACACTCCGCGGCTGGGCGCCGCCAGGGCTGCTCGACACGTACCACGCCGAGCGGCATCCCGTCGGCCGCCGGGCCTGCATGCGCGCGCTCGCCCAGGTGCCGCTCCAGCATCCGCCGACACGGGCGGAGCCGCTGCGCGAGCTGTTCGCCGAGCTGATCGAGTACCCGGAGGTCAACCGGCACCTGGTGCAGGCCGTCACCCGGGTCCGCTACCCCATCGCCTACCCCGGCCTGCCCGCCAAGGAGCACCCGTTGCTCGGGGACACGCTGCCCGACGCGACCCTGCGCACGGCGGACGGCGAGGTGGAAGCGGCAGGGCTGCTGGCCGACGGGCGCGGTCTGTTGCTGTCCCTCGGCCCGGAGGAGGCACCCGACCTCACCGGCTGGTCGGACCGCGTGAACGTGGTGCGTGCGGCCGGGACCGAGTCCCTGGACGCCCGGTGGCTGCTCGTCCGGCCGGACGGCCATGTCGCCTGGGCCGACACCGGCGAGGCCGACCGGGACGGCCTGCTGGCCGCGGTGACGACCTGGTTCGGACCGGCCCGGCCGGCGGGCTGACCGGGCGGCGGGGGCCGGGCCGCGCCTGCCCGGGGCAGGCTCCGCCCCCGCGCACGACTCGACCGGGTGCCTGGCCGAAAGGCGACCCGGCCGACAGGCCGGGGCCGTCGGCACGCCCGGCCGCCTGCGTGGGCGAGGCCACTTAGTCCTGCCTTAAGGACGTCATTAGATGCCGCCTCCATCCTGGCTGAAGATGCACCGTGTACGGCCGATTGCCGTCCACGGCTCTGACGTCGGAGGGAGTTGGCGGATGAACCAGACGACGGCGCAACATCAGGGGTGCCCCGTGGGACCGGGCACCACGGAGGAGCGGATCCGGAGGTGGAGCACCTACCAGCCGTGGCTCCAGGCGGACCCGGTCGGAGCGTGGCACGAGATCCGGGAACACGGACCGGTGCTGCGCTCCGAGGAGTTCGGCGGTTACTGGATCCTCACCCGGTACGCCGACATCGAGTGGGCGGCCCGCAATCCGGATCTCTTCTCCAGCGCCGACATCGGTATACCCAACCGCCAGATTTACAAGGACAAACTCATCCCCATCCAGCTGGACGGGGAGGACCACCGCAAATGGCGCCAGGCGCTCTCCGCCCTGTTCAACCCCGCCGTGGTCAATCACATCACCCCGCAGATCCGCGAGGCGGCCGTGGACGCCATCGAACCCATAGCCGCCCGCGGCTCCTGTGAGTTCGTCGAGGACTTCGCGGTCCGGCTGCCCGCCGAGACCTTCCTGATCAACTTCGGCATCGACCGCTCCCACTTGCCCGAACTCCTCGACCACAAGAACTGGTTGCGCCGCGAGGGCTTGCCGAACGCCCGCAACGACGAGGAACTCCACGCGGCGGGGCGGCCGTTGTGGGAATTCTTCAGCGCCGCCGTCGACGCGCGCCGGGCCGCGGGCATCGAGGGCCGCCGGGATGTCATCAGCTCGCTGCTGCGCGCCGAGCACGAGGGCCGGCCGCTCACCCAGGACGAGATCGTCAACATCATTCTGATGACCATGTTCGCCAGCCTGGACACTTCCAACTCGTTGCTCAGCATGGTCTTCCGGCACCTCGCCGAGCACCCCGAGGCCCAGCGCACGATCATCGAGGAGCCGCACCGGATTCCGGCCATGGCCGAGGAACTGATCCGCCGCGAGGCGATGGTCTCCACCGCGCGCGTGGTCACCCGGGACGTCGAACTGCACGACGTCAAGCTCCGCGAGGGCGACCGGGTGATGATGTCGTGGGGCATGGCGGGCCTCGACCCCGACGTCTTCGAGCGCGCGGACGAGGTCGACTTCGACCGTGAGTCGGTGCGCCACCTCGCCTTCGGCATCGGCCCGCACCGCTGCCTGGGCATGCACCTGGCTCGCCGGATCATCAAGGTCGCGCTGGAGGAGTGGCACGCCAGGATCCCGGAGTACCACCTCACTCCCGGCACCGAGCCGGTCTCCCGTTACTCGCCGATCCGCGGCCTGGACCGGCTGGACCTCACGGTGGGGGTGGCCCGATGAGCGAGCGGATCGGTATCCGGGTCGACTCCGAGGTCTGTCAGGGATACGCCCTGTGCCATGCCATGGCACCCGAGGTCTACGAGATCGACGAGGACACGGGCTTCAACGGCATGGGGGAGTTCGAGGTGCCCGAGCGGCTGCGCGGCCCGGCCGCGCGCGGTGCGGCGGCCTGCCCCGAACGTGCCATCCGGCTGCTGCTCGAGGGGGCGGAGCGATGACCGACTCCTCGCTGCGGGCCAAGAGCGCCGGCGGGGACACGGCCGCGACTCCGGTTCCGTACCCCGGTGTCACCCTCGCCGTGATCATCAGCTGCCAGCTGATGATCGTCGTCGCGACGACGGTGGTGAACATCGCTCTGCCCGGCATCCGGGAGAGCCTCGGCTTCTCGCCGACCGACCTGTCCTGGGTCGTCAACGCCTACATGCTGACCTTCGGCGGTCTGCTGCTGCTCGGCGGCCGCTGCGGTGACCTGCTCGGCCGCCGGGCGGTCTTCATGACCGGTATCGCGATCTTCACGGCCTGCTCGCTGCTGGCCGCGCTCGCGCCGACCGCACCGGTGCTGCTGGCGGCCCTGGTGGGCCAGGGTCTCGGTGCCGCGCTCGCCGAGCCGACCTCGCTGGCGATGCTGGCCACCACCTTCGCCGAGGGACCCCAGCGCAACCGCGCGCTCGGCGCCTTCTCCACCGTGGCCGGGGCGGGCACCGCCGTCGGGATGATCCTGGGCGGGCTGCTCTCCCTCGCGTCCTGGCGCTGGACCCTCTTCCTCAACGTGCCGATCGGTATCGCCGTCCTGCTGGTCACCCCGCGCTTCGTCGCGGAGACCGAGCGCCGGCCCGGCCGGTTCGACCTGGGGGGCGCGCTGACGTCGACGGCGGGCATGGCGGCGCTGGTGAACACCTTCATCCAGGCGCAGAGCCACGGCTGGACCGACGAGGCCACCCTGCTCTCCGGCGCGGCGGCCGTCCTGCTGCTGGTGATCTTCATCGCGGTCGAAGTCCGGGCCGAGCAACCGGTGGTACCCCTGCGCCTGCTGGCCCGGCGCGAGCGCGCGGCGGCGTACCTGGACACCCTGCTGGTCGGCGCCACCGTCTCCGGACTGTTCTTCTTCCTCACGCAGTTCCTGCAGACGGTGCTGGGCTACAGCGGACTGCGGGCCGGCTTCGGCTTCCTGCCCCTGGCCGTGCTGATGGTGGTCTCCGCGGTCGCCGCACCGCGCCTGCTGGCCCGGCTGGGCGCCCGGCCGCTGCTGGTCGTCGGCGCGGCCGTGCTCGGCGCCGGGACGTTCTGGTTCTCCCGCATCACCGAGGGGACCGGCTACGCGACCGGGCTCGCCGTTCCGCTGGTGCTGGTCGGTCTCGGTCTCGGTCTGACCGTGATGCCGCTCAACTCCATCATCCTGTCCGGGGTGACCCGCGGGGAGGCCGGCGCCGCCTCCGGGCTCCAGCAGGCCATGCTGCGGGTGGGTGCCTCCCTGGGCCTGGCGGTGCTCGTCACGGCCGGCGGAAGCGCCGGTGCCCGTCACCGGCCTCCGGCGCCCGGCGCGGGTCACGGGGCGCTCGTCCACAGCATTGAGACGGGATTCACGGTCGCGACAGGTTTCGTTCTCTGTGCACTGGTTCTCGGTCTGGTCGCATTTCGGAACGGAACGGTCCGCCCGGCTCGAATCGGAAAGTGAACGATCGTTCAGGAATCGAATTCGACTGTTACGGCAGAGTGCGCGAGTGTTAACTTGCCGCTGCAGCGCACGCAATAACGGGGAATTCATCAGGGTCGGATTTTCGTTCCCGCTTTACTGGAATTTGTCATTCCGCATGCCATCTTGCGGATGGGCCGACAGTAAAGAATTCCCCAAATTCATCTCTAGAATTCGGAATGGAATGATGACTGTCAACGGGTGGAATGTTCTGAGCGGTGACGGGAAGGCCGCGTCAGCGCTGGCCTCCGACTTCCCGGCGACCGGCCGCACCGTGGCCGGTTTCGGTGACCTGGTCCGCACACTGGAAGGCGGCGCGCCCACTATGTGGGAAACCGCGCCGCCCCGGGCCGGCCGGGAGGCCGGAATGTCCGGAGAGGACTATCTGCGGCACTGGCAGGCGGGCGCCGAATCCGCCGGACCGGTCCGCACGGTGCTCGGCTTCTGCGTGGGCAGCGTGTTCGCCGCCGGCCTGGCCGCCGAGATCGGCCGCCTGCAGGGCGAGGCACCGCGGCTCGTCCTGTTCGACCCCGAACGACCCGACGTCGACCTGCTGCACCGTCACTACCACGAACTCATCGGCGGCCTGGCCCCGATGCTCTCCCCCGACGAGATCGACGAGGCACGCCAGGCCGGCCAGGAGACCCGGCGGGCGCACACGGCCATGCGCCCGCTGGCCGAGGACCTGTGCGAGCTGTTCCGCAAGTACGGCGAGCCCGCCTTCCGGCGCACCGGCCTGGACGCGGAGCGCGGCGCCGAAGTGGTCGCCACGTTCGCCTCCTTCCTCGGCTACCTCGTCGCCGCCTCCGACCTCGACCCCCGCGAGGCCTGGGCGGACGCGGTCGCCATCAGCTCCGCCACACCGCACAGCGGACTCAACCCCCTCCCCGTGCAGGAGCGCTCGGCGCTGGTGGCCCGCGAGATCGCCTTCGACCTCCCCCACACGGAGCTGCTCCGCGACACCGGCGTCGCGCGAACGGTCTCCCAGCTTCTCGCGTGACAGCGTTCACGAAGGAAGGAAAAGCAATGCAAGCGTTGGGATCCGGGGCATCCACCGAGGGCCGCGACCTGGAGAGATCAGAGGGCGCCGGTCGTAAGGAGGAAGCGCTCTGGCTGTTGGAGCAACTGGCCCCGCGCAGCGCGGCCAACAACCTGTCCGTCGCCTTCCGGGTGGACGGCAGGCTCCAGGAGTCCCCGTTGCGGGAGGCCCTCACCCTCCTGCTGCGCAGACACGAGGCGCTGCGCACCGTCTACCGGGCCGCCGGGGCCCACCTCACCCGATCCGTCCTCGACCCCGAGGCCGTGCGCCTCGTGCCGAGCGTGCTCACCACCCGCCCGGAGAGTCTCGACGCCGATCTGCAGGCCTTCGTCGCCGAGCGCTTCCCCCTGGACGGCAGCCTGCTGCTGCGCGCCGCCGTTTTACGAGGTGCCGACGGCGACGTGTTCTGCCTCGCCGTCCACCACCTGGTGTTCGACACCCTGTCGGGCGTCCCCTTCCTGACCGAACTGGCCGAGGCCTACAGCGCGCTGACGGGCCCGGGAGTGCCACCGCCCGCCCTGCTGGAGCCGGTGCCGGCCCTCGTCGAGCCCGAGCCCACCGAGGAGAGCCTGGAGTTCTGGCGGGGGCAGCTCGCCGGCTACGACCTCGGCGCCCTCGACCTGTGGTGCGGGGTCCCCGATGTCGCCGAGCCGACGCTGGTCGGGGACCGGGTGCTCCACGACCTCTCGGAAGAGGCCAGGACGGCCGTGAAGCGGCTCCAGCGGGAGGTCCGGGCGCCCGAGACGGTCGTCCTGCTCGCTGCCTACCAGCTGCTGCTGGCCGCACACGGCGCGGGACCCGACCTGGCGGTCGGCTCACCCGTGGACGTACGGCCGCGTGAGGCGACCCACGCCATCGGCTACCACGTGAACGTGCTGCCCCTGCGCGCCCGCGTGACGCCCGAACAGACCGTCCGTACCTTCGTGCGCGCCACCCGCGAAGTCTTCTTCGAGGCCCTGGCGCACGCCGACGTCCCGGTCGACCACCTGACCCCGCTGGTGCCGCGCGGCGGCTCCAGCTGGCGGAACATGCTGTTCCGGCACCTGTTCAACTACGTGCCCGGCAGCGTCCTGCCCCGGTTCAGCATCGGCGGGCTGGCGGCCGAGCCACTGGTGGTGGAGAACGGCTTCAGCAAGTTCGACCTGGAGTTCTTCGTGGTCTCCGGACCGGACCGGCTGCGCGTCCGGGCGGTGTACTGCACCGAACTGCTGACCCGCCAGGACGTCGAACTGCTCCTGGAGCGGTACGAGGCGCTGCTGGTCCAGCTCGCCGAGGACGTCGAGCGACCGGTCGGCGCGCTGCGGGTGTGGGGCGAGCAGGACCACGCGGTGATCGAGACCACCAACCGGACCCAGGCGGAGGTGGGTTCGGAATCGGTCCTCACGGCGTTCACGACAGGTCTGCTGGCTCGACCGGACGCCCCGGCCGTGCACACGGCGGACGGCGTCACCAGCTACCGGCAGCTGTGGCACGCGGCCCACTCGGTGCGGGAGCGGCTGACCGAGGCCGGCGTACGCACCGGCGACGTGGTCGCCGTCGCCGCCCGGCGCGGTCCCGAGCTTGCCGCGGCCGTTCTCGGGAGCTGGCTGGCGGGGGCCGCCTATCTGCCCCTCGACCCCGAGCACCCCGAGCAGCGGATCGCCTACCAGCTCGCCGATTCCGGCGCCCGTGCCGTCGTCGCCGGGCCGGGCGTGCGCCTGCCCGGCGTGGGCGAGCGGACGGTGCTGACCCTGGCACCGGCCGGTGATGCGCCGGCCCGGCCGCTGCCCGCCGGACCCGTGGCGGCCGACCCGGCCGCGCCCGCGTACCTGATCTACACGTCGGGCTCGACCGGCCGTCCCAAGGGCACCGTCGTCGGCCACCGGGCACTGGCCAACCTCGTCGCGCACTTCGGTTCCGAGCTGGACGCCGGCCCGGACACCACCGCGGTGTGGCTGACCACCTTCTCCTTCGACATCTCCGGCCTGGAGCTGTACGTCCCGCTCGCGCACGGCGGCAGCGTCGTGGCGGCCCCGGACGAGGCCCGCACCGACGGCGGCGTCCTGCGCGAGCTGATCGAGCGGCACGACACGGACGTCGTCCAGGCCACCCCCACCACCTGGCGGCTCGTGCTCGACGCGGCCGGCTCCGCACTGCGCGGCCGGCGCGTCCTGTGCGGCGGCGAGGCGGCGCCCCAGCCGCTGGTGGAGCGGCTGCTGGCCACCGGCTGCACCCTGCACCACGTCTACGGCCCCACCGAGACGACCATCTGGTCGACCTCGGCGATCCTGAGACCCGGCGACCCCGAACCGGCCGGGATCGGCCGGCCCATCGCCAACACCCGGGTCATGGTGCTCGCCCCGGACGGCACCGAACTGCCGATCGGGGTGCGCGGGGAGCTGTGCATCGGCGGTGACGGCGTCGCCCACGGCTACCACGGGCGACCCGAGCTGACCGCCGAACGGTTCGTGGACGACCCCGGGCGGGGCCGCTACTACCGGACCGGAGATCTCGCCCGCTGGCGGGCCGACGGCACCCTCGAACTGCTGGGGCGGGCCGACCGCCAGATCAAGCTGCGCGGCAACCGGATCGAGCCGGGTGAGATCGAGGCGGTGCTCCTCGCCCACCCGTCGGTGCGGGGCGCGGCCGTGGCGCTGGTCGGCGACACCGACTCCGAGGCGGCCCTGACCGCCTTCGTCGAACCGTCCGGCGTCGACCCCACGGGTGGGACGGAGGACCTGGTGGAGCGGCTCTGGGAACATGCCCGGACCGAACTGCCGCGCGCCCTGGTCCCGCAGGACTTCCTCGTCCTGGACGCCCTGCCCACCACCCTCAACGACAAGGTGGACTACCCGGCGCTGGTCGAACTGGCCCGCCTGCGCCGGGCCGAGGCCGCACCCCAGGACCCGGCGCGGGAGACCGGGGACACGCTGGTCGGGGACCTCGTCGGCCTGTGGCAGCGCGTGCTCGACCGCCAGGACATCACCGCGGACACCAACTTCTTCTCCCACGGCGGCCATTCGCTGCTCGGAGCGCTGCTGGTGCAGGAGGCGGAGGCGCTCGTCGGCGTGCGGGTGGCGCTGTCCGAACTGTTCGAGCATCCGACACCGTCACGGCTCGCCGGGCATCTGCGCGCGGCCGGTGGGGACCAGATCGAGACAAGGCGGGAGAGCGTATGAGGTACCAGGTACTGGGGCCGCTCCAGGTCATCGACCACGGCGTCGCCCGCCAGATCAGCGCACCCAAGATGGAGAACGTCCTCGCGACCCTGCTGGTGCGTGGCAACCAGGTCGTCTCGGTACCGCAGCTCACGCTGGAGATCTGGGGCGAGAACCCGCCCCGGCGGGCCACCTCGGCGATCCATGTCTACATATCCCAGCTGCGCAAGCTGCTGGCCGGAGCCGCCCCGGACGAGTCCCCGCGCCCGGCCGGCCCGATCATCACCTCGACGTCCGGGTACCTGCTCCAGGTGCAGCCGGACGACCTGGACTGCTGGGTCTTCCAGCGGCTGGTGCAGCGCGGGCGCGCCGAACTCAGCGCCCGTCGCTTCACGGCGGCCAGCGCGACCCTGTCCGGCGCGCTCGACCTGTGGCGCGGTCCGGCGTTCGGCCAGCTCGGCAACGGGCCGATCGTCACCGGGTTCACCGACTGGCTGGAAGAGCTGCGCCTGGAGTGCGTGGAGCGGCAGATCGAGGCCGAACTGGCCCTCGGTCACCACCGTGAGCTGGTGGGCCGGCTCTACCGGCTGATCTCGGAGCACCCGCTGCACGAGGTCTTCTACGCACAGCTGATGCGGGCGCTGTTCGCCTCGGACCGGCGTGCCGACGCCCTTGCCGTGTACGCGCACGCCGCGGACGTGCTGCGCAGTGAACTGGGCCTGGAACCGGGCCTGCGACTGCGCGAGCTGCAACGGGTCGTGCTGATCGCGGACGGCCGCGAGCGCGTGGCGCTGGCGCCGGCGGTCTGACGGAAACGGGAAGTCGGCCCCGGGGGGGGGGGGGGGGGGGGGGGGGGGGGGGGGGGGGGGGGGGGGGTGGAGGGGAGGGGGGGGGGGGGGGAGGTGGGATTGTGGCTTGTGTCCCCCCTCTCTATCCCACCCCCCCACTTCTCCCGGGACGCAG